>CALVCJ010000031.1 GCA_944326015.1 Candidatus Gastranaerophilales bacterium | reverse complement strand
TGGCAACTATGTTATAACTATTTGTCATCGTTATCATCCTTTGATTCAATTAGTCTAATATCCTTAGCGTTCTTTCTTGTAACTATTTTATTTCCTGTCTTTGACTCAATTTCCAGTCTTGCATTCTTTGCAACACTTCCACCCTCTTTGGCTATATCAATGTTCTCTTTTAATGTTTGAGGGTTTTTACCTTTTGATATTTCAGTTGTTGAAACTTCTGCTAACATATTGAGCACAAGTTCCATATTAGTCATATTATCTCTAAGGTTCTCTTTCTTTAACCCCTTATGGTCTTTATATTCTCTTGTTTTCATGCCAGACCACGCCTCTGTTAAAATGTCGGTCAAGAAACCATATTGGGTATCCTTAACCCCACTTCTTTTCCATTCATCTGTAAGGTCTTTTCTAACTTCAATGGATTTTAGTCTTTGATTAATCCACGCTTCACTATAACCTAAGTTACGATAATGTTGCAATGCTCTGTTGATAGCTTTTTCTGGGTCTTGGATTTCATCAATTCTTTCGCTACCAACTTTCGCTAACCATAACTTGAATGGTTCTGCTTTTGGACTTGGAATGGATTGAACAAGCCTTAGTATGCCTTCAACATCAGAAGCCATAACTTTTCTGTTCTTGCCATCTTTAGCAATCATTTGAACATGGGTACAAATTGTACCCCAGTTTGAATTAAGCTCAGGGTCTCTCTTTCGCATTTTCTTGATGTATTGTTTGACATCAGTTGAGTAAGTCAGAACAAATACAACATCTTCAACAGAGAAGTACCATTTTTCTTCATCTTTATTCCATGAAGTTCTAACCTTGTGTTGTTCAAATAATTTAATTGAGTTCTTCTTATCGTTTTTACTTGGTTTCATATACACCTCTTAAACTTTATAATTCCATTTGTAACGTGCTAGGAATGTGTTAAACGTAGTGACAAACAATTCTTTGTCATTACCTTCTACAAAACTTGTTTCTGTTTCTGATAGCTGACTATGACTATATTGGTTAATTATTTTAGTAATCAAATCTTTATTATTACTATCTTCAATCAATGCTGACCAATTACCTTTATAGCCCAAGAAATTAGCTGTCTTTTCTAGCAAACAACGGAACAAATTAAAATGATACTTTCTTATCTCACCACTTGAAATTACCTTTTGAATTTCTTTCACAATTTCATGATGATATGCAAATGGTGAAGAACTATCTTGATTTTCCAGAATATATGTTTTACCTATTCGTGATAATACTCTATCTTGTTGCTTACGTTTATCGCCTTTATTGTTGTGATTATGTATTATACTGAAAAACAAAGCATGATGAGTTGTTATTAGTATTCCTAGTTTTGGATTTAATTTGTCTTGAAGTTTTACAACTCTGTCCAACAATTCTGTTATAGCCAAACCAACAGATATAATTCTAACATCATCCATAGATGATACAGGGTCATCAATTACTATGTATTTCAAGTTATTAAAATAATCTGTTGTTCTATTATCAATCGGCTCAATAAGGTTATCTATTGCAGCTTGTAGTATTGTGTAAAACACAGACCAAATAAAAAAACTTTCTTCACCTTTAGATACTTTAATATTACTCTTGTCTTCATCATCGCCAGTTAAAGTGAAGGTTACTTCTGTTGCTAAATCGTTAATATCAGCATTTATTCTTCCATTGGTAAAGTGTTTAAAATTAGCGTCAATCGCCTTATCTAAACCCTCATCATGAATTAATTTACTTACCCAGCTACCTTTTGCTATATTTAAAACAAAGTTTTCATTATCCCAACTAAAACAATCTTCAAGAAAAGCATTGTAGCATAATACTGAACCGTCTTCTGCTTCACAAAATTGTGTTGAAAGTCTTGTTTTTCCAGATGTATTACTTGCAAAGATTACAGAAATCTTCACTTTGTTTTCATCATTAAGATATGACTTAATATCATTATATACTTCATTCAAACCAGCATATTCAACCAATTAAACAGCCTCCTTGAAAGTTAAGAGTTTATCACGATAATATTCGTATTGTTTTTGACGTGCTTCGATTTCAGCTGGCAGACCTTCTGAAATATCATTACATAATTTATCAAATCTATCTAGGATGTTAGCAATTCGTTCTTGTTCAGCAAGAGATTTGTTTATATCATCTGGGTATGGAATGGGGAAACAAATATCTTTAAGCATAGGTTTTGTTAGCTGAGGAATTCCACATGAAGGAACATTGTAATTATTTTCTATAGTTTTCATGTAATAATATGCATACTTTATATTTAATTTAATTTTGGGAGTTAAAACAAGCAATCTAACAATAGGATAAAAAGGAGCTTCCCTTAAACTTGTCCAACCAATAGTTCCTCTTGCTGAAATAGTCAAACTTGGTTTATTGATTTTAGGAATATTAGTCCAACCATACAAGGCTTTTTCAGCAATACCATTAGATAGTATTGGTATATTATAATCCTTTGTTTTAATTGCAGAATAAGCTTGTTTTGGAACATCTCCACCAGCTTGAATGTCAAAAACACTTTCTAATGTCATCCACTTGACATCATCTCCAAATGTTAGGAGTTTATCTCTATAATACTCGTACTGTTTTTTGCGAGCTGTTAGCTCTGTTGTTAGCTCTGTTGTTAGCTCTGTAAAACTGTCTAAGATGCATACAATCTCCTCTTGCACTGGCATGGGTGGAAGTGGAATTGAGAATTGTGAATAAGTTCCTATCCATTGACGACTATGGTCGACTGGAATATATTGAATTGTTGACATAACATGATAGAGATATCTTATATTCGCAATATTATTATCTTTAGATGTTAAAAGTTTCATAGCTGAAGACTTAACTTTGAAATTAAAATCTACCCATTTAAAAGCTGTTGTAAAATCGTCAAATATTATTACAGGGTTTTCTTTTGTAGCTGAATATATACCATCTGTTTCATTTGTATAACCCAATATAAATGTCTGACCAGCTGTTAATACTGGAGTCTCATACTCATCACTGTAATTGGTATCTTTTACAATGTATTTAGTAGGTTGCTCATACTGCAGCACAGAGCCAAGTGTTACAAACTCAACCCCATTAGGACATAATTCTTGTATTAAATCTTCTAACTTACTCATTACTCAACTCACTTTCAGAAACTTCTTGTCCATTGCTAAAGAATGTATATTTAGGTTTTTGCTCATATAATTGAACAAAAGCACCGAGTTTATAGTTATATATATAATCAGTTGTAAAATCCTCTAATTTAATAATATCAAGGTATTTATCCGTTTTTGCGTATTTTTTATAATGTCCTTTTCTAGGTTTAAATTCTACAACTAGTAAATTAGATTGATTATTTCCTCTTTTGTGGATTATTAAATCAGGTTTTGTTCCATTTATACACCTTTGAGTTTCTTTTATATGCTCTCCGTTCTTGTTATATTCACAGTCTAAATTATATTCTCTAAATCGAGCATACTCATCTTTTGTTTCAACCAAGAATTGCATATAATAGTATATTCTAGCAACACATGCCTGTTCCATACTACGTTCGATTAAACTTTTATCATTTACATAGCATTTTTCGACAGATTCTTTTAGTAACTTAATTAATAGATTAATCATTTACCACCTCAAAATCTTTCATTAGGTTATTGTTATAAGAAATTTGCTGTCTTATAACTTCTTCGTGCAGTGATAACAATTTCTTTCTTGTTTTTTCAAGTTCCAATCTATTACAAAAACCTTTGTCTGTCATAGCATCATGAGTTTTTCTATCACAAGAAGCTCTATCATCTAACAATAAATCACCTTTATCAGTAAGAGCCATAAAAGAATGACATATTGCATTTCGTAAGTGCTCTAATGTCATTTCTGAATAGCTACCATCTTTATTTATTACCTTTGTGAAAAGAGAATTGATATCAAGTTTTGGAATCTTATACTTATCATTAGGTGTATCCATGTGTTTATTTGTTATGTATGGAATTAACAAATACATAGCAAGCAATTCTCTAACACCACGAAAAACAAGAGGATTCCCCCCAGAAAGAAGACTTACGGCTATTCTTGACATTGTAACAGCGTGATTGTTGAAACTTAAGATATTTTCTAATTCTTCATTTATAGTCTCAGTCATTACACACCTGTTTCAATTTCTGAGATAATCTTGTCAATCTCTGCTCTTAAGACATTCTCTCTTTCTACAATCCTTGCAATTTCTTTATTGAGTTCAACAATGTCTATAACTTCCCTTGTGTCTTCCTGTTCAACATAAGTACTAACAGATAAGTTATATTCTTGTTCTGCTATTTCCGAGTTAGGAACAAGTTTAGAGATATAATCAATATCTGTTCTATTAGTGAAATATTCTAAAATCTTCTTAATATGTTTATCTGTTAATTTATTATTGTTAGTAACTTTTTGACATTCTTTTGTTGCATCTATAAACAAGGTTGAGTTATCAGTTTTGTTCTTTTTAAGCACCATAATACATGTTGCTATTGATGTACCGTAAAAGAGGTTATCAGGGAGCTGAATAACACAATCTACAAAGTTATTCTCAATCAAATATTTACGTATCTTTTGTTCAGCACCACCTCTATACATAATTCCTGGGAAACATACTATTGCAGCTGTACCATTGCTTGCTAACCAGCTTAAAGAATGCATTATAAATGCCATATCAGCTTTTGACTTTGGAGCGAGTACTCCAGCTGGAGAAAATCTTGGGTCATTTATAAGCGTTCCGTTATCATCTCCTTCCCATTTAATTGAGTAAGGTGGATTAGAAACAATTGCTTCAAATGGTTCTTCATTCCAGTGACTAACCGATGGGTTAATCAGGGTATCTCCATGAGCAATATCAAATTTATCAAATTCAATATCGTGCAAAAACATATTAATTCTACAAAGGTTATAAGTAGAAATATTGATTTCTTGACCAAAGAAACCGTTTCTTACGTTTTCTTTCCCTAAGATTTTAGCGAACTTCAACAACAATGAGCCTGAACCACAGGCTGGGTCATAGACTTTATTTACTTCTGTTTTACCAACTAATGTGATTTTTGTTAGAAGTTCAGATACTTCCTGTGGAGTAAAAAATTCTCCGCCAGATTTACCAGCTCCACTTGCATACATGCCCATTAAATATTCATAAGCATCACCAAATGCATCAATGGTATTATCGCTATAACTTAGCTTCATCTCTGCAATACCATTTAGAAGTTTTACAAGTCTCTTGTTTCTCTCAGCTACTGTTGCTCCTAATTTATTACTGTTTACATCTAAATCATCAAATAGACCTCTAAAATCAGGTTCACTATCTGTTCCGATTGCAGAATTTTCTATGTTCTTAAAGATAGTATCTAATGTCACGTTAAGGTTATCATCAGTATCAGCTTTTTTAAGAATATTCCAAAATAATTCACTTGGCTTAATAAAGAAGCCTTTATTTTTTACAAGGAAGTCTTTTTGTGTTACAGAAACTTCATCGGGTAACTCTGCATAGTTGAAAGATGTATCACCTACTTCATGTTGTATAGTGTCAACATAATTGGCAATATATTCAGACATATATCTATAAAACATAATTCCAAGCACATACTGCTTAAAATCCCAACCATCTACACTGCCCCGTAAGTCGTTAGCAATATTCCATATTGAACGATGCAGTTCAGCTCGTTCTTGTTCCTTCCTCATGTCAACCATAAATACTCTCTTTCTTATATAATTACAATTGTATAAGGCATGAAGATTGAGGGCCATATGTTAAGAGAATTATGCAGTAGTGTTCATAAAAGAAAAGGAGTGGTAAGCAAAGCACCACTCCTAAAAAATGAACCCCGACATATGATGAAGTTTAGATCCTGCCCTTATAGATTAATACTCTAGCCTTGTTATAGTCTTTTTTCCAGTTTTCTATTGTATAAAATAATTCATCATCGGTTTTAGAGTTGTCATCCCAAACCAGATAACCTATTATGGGTACATTCTGTTTTGTTTTTGAAATAACATCTAAATTAAAAAATCTATAAGATGCATCAAGTAAATTGTCTTCAAAATTCATCACTTGCTGCTTATAGTCAGCATCATTCTCTGTTTGCTCAAAAGTTACAAACACTACATATGGTTGATCCTCCAAACTCAATTTGAGTGCATCTGGCTGAGTAAAATTTTCAGCAGCACCATCTGTGCTTTCTCTTAATCTCTTTGCTGCCTTAGTAAATCCATAAGCCTCAAATAATCTTGCATACTCAGCGTTCAAGTCTTTGATACTTGTTTTTGAAGATGTTGTTTTGTTCATTAGTCTTCTCCTTTTATTTAATATAAAAAGTTTGAGAAAACTTCAGCGTAACTTTAAGCATAATGAAAGCGTTTTATGTTATTCATAGTTTCTATTTCATGCAAAGCATAGTGTGCTAGATCAGAGTAAAAAGGTTCTAACCTTATACCATTGGCCGCCCAATTTTTAACAGACGTTTCTGAAACGTCTGTTTTTGTTGTATTTATTTGGGGTTCGAGGGTTATAAGCTCGGCATTTACAAATGATGTAACTTGTTCGTTCAAATATTCCAAAATCTCTTTATTTTAAGGCTTTTTAAAGATTCTAATATTGGAATGCTAAGTTGTACTGTTTGCATTTTTTAAAGCCTCATTGCTTAAAAGATTGGTTTAAGTTTTACGAAAATTTCTCCGTCAGCATATTGAATATCCTCAATCAGCATCTTAATTATACATTTTTTATCGTTAACTGAGGCATTAATATATAAATCAGGTTTCCTATTGCAGTGGCAAAATCCGTTGGTACTTTGTCTAAGCGTTCAACAAAAATTGCTGTTCTGATTTTGTTTTTAAAGTTACTATATCTCTATAAAAATACTCGCAAGTATTTACGTTATAGTATATTCATTGTTTCGTAAAGACAACGTATAGTCATAGAAATAAAGTAGGTTTTCAGAAAATAAAATTACTATAAAGCGATAATTTGACGGGAGTTGATCGACTTCTTTGCAAATAAAAAAACTGAAACAATGCCCAAATTCTTTAGATTCAAGTATAATTGGCGGTATTGTCTGACATTCTCTTCAATATCAATTCCAAGTTCATTTATTGCTTGTTGAGTTATCTCTTTTCTTATGTTTTTAATTATATCAACAATTTCTGAGAACTGTGCTTTTGTTGTAAGCCGCCATATTGCAGTTCCAATTCTTAAAATAACTGGAAGTGTATAAATAATATATTCAAAATTGTGCGTATATGAGTAATATACGCCTATAATAAATATACGACCAATAATAAAACTTTTATGTTTTTATATATAAGTCCCCTAATAAAAGTCTTGACTTCAAAAGTTCAGCCTGTATAATAAAAAATGTGGCAATTAAATATTTATATCCATTTACTCCAAAAGAATATTTTATTGCCTCAAGTAAAAATATAAATTTGATAATTTAATACTAAAAATGCCGCGTTAGCTCAGTTGGTAGAGCAAGGGACTGAAAATCCCTGTGTCCTTGGTTCGATTCCGAGACGCGGCATTTTTAGCTTTTATATTTTGTAGGAAGCAAGAGTATTAAATATCAAAAAATATATTATATATCAGGCACACGTTATTCGGAAAGAATTCTTCAAGTATTCTTCAAGTATTCAAATTCAATAACTGTAAGAATATAAAATCATATTTAACAAATATCATTGAACAGACATTGCAGGAATTTAATTTTTTTGAACTAATAGGGGTGTGTTTCAAATATATCTTGATTTTTTTAGTCGGAATTTGCTAAAAATAAAATTCCTGAACTGGCAAAAAAGTCCTATTACTGTCCGTCAATGTCTAAAAGAAGATAGTGTCTCAAAATCTTAAATGGTAGGAATTTAGACTGTATTATTAGAAAACGAGTATTTTAACTTTGTTTGGGATCAAACACCCTGTATCCAACTTGAATTTGACAAATAATATGTTATAATTAAAAATATTGTAATAGAATTTTGGGAGTTACAGATTTGAATAGTTATGGTGATGAATTAGAGCAGGAACCAACCAGTGCCGAAGCGTATAATGAACGAGGCTGGTTAAAGTATGAACAAAAAGATTACTCTGGTGCCATACTCGATTACGATAAGGCAATCGAACTGGATCCTGCTTTTGTTGATGCATACAACAATCGAGGTATAGCAAAATATTATAAACAGGATTACACTGGCGCGATACTCGATTATGATAAAGCCATTGAACTTAACCCTAATTATGCAGAGGCATACGACAATCGAGGTATAGTAAAATGTGAACAACATAATTTTGATGAAGCAATAAAAGATTATGACAAAGCAATTGAACTTGATCCTAATTATGCAAATGCATACAACAATCGAGCTCGGGCAAAATATTATAAAAAGGATTACACTGGCGCAATATTGAATTACGATAAGGCAATCGAACTGGACCCTACTTTTGTACATGCTTATAACTATCGAGGTGTGGCAAAATATTATAAACAGGATTACACTGGCGCGATACTCGATTATGATAAAGCCATTGAACTTAACCCTAATTATGCAGAGGCATACGACAATCGAGGTGATGCAAAATATTATAAACAGGATTACACTGGCTCAATATTGGATTACGATAAGGCAATCGAACTGGATCCTACTTTTGTAAATGCTTATAAAACTCGAGGTCTGACAAAAGGTGAGTTAAAAGATTACACCGGTGCAATAAAAGATTTTGACAAAGTAATTGAACTTGATCCTAATGCTGAAAAAGCATACAACTATCGAGGTCTGGCAAAATTTTATAAACATAATTACGCTGGCGCGATACTCGATTATGATAAAGCAATTGAACTTAACCCTAATTATGCAGATGCTTACAACAATCGAGCTATAGCAAAATGTTCCCAAAAGAATTATGATGAAGCAATGAAAGATTATGATAAAGTAATTGAACTTGAGCCTAATTCTGCAAAGGCATACAACAATCGAGGTCGGGGAAAATGTTGCCAACAGGATTATGATGAAGCAATAAAAGATTATGACAAAGCAATTGAACTTGATCCTAATTGTGCAAAGGCATACAACAATCGAGGTGCAGCAAAAAGGGAGTTAAAAGATTACACCGGTGCAATAAAAGATTTTGACAAAGTAATTGAACTTGATCCTAATTCTGCAAAGGCATACAGCAATCGAGGTCGGGCAAAATATTATAAAAAGGATTATTTAGGCGCAATAAAGGATTATTGCAAAACAATTTGTCTGAAGCCCGATTATGTTTGGCTTTTAATAAAACTCCAAGTAATTAGGTTAAAAATAAAATTACTATCAAAGATAATTTAAAAATTTATGAGGGACAAAACTATTACAGTATATTTACGTTACAATTGTCTTATGAAACATTTCAGATTAATTTTATTATTTGTACTTTTATCGTTATTATTTAATACTACACCGGCTTACGCTGATGGTGGAATCCCTTTGTGGATATATACTGCATCAAGTGCTGCATATTCTACCTTTACAATACAAGGGATCGGGAATTTTTCTTTTCTTCTAGGAACTGTTTTTTTATTATATGTTATTTTTGTAGAAGTTTTAATATTCAAATTTTTAGATAAAGATAAACAATTCAAGTTAAAACAAATAATTCGCTCTGTAACTATGGCAAATATTTTTTCTGTGATTGCAGGTATTATAATAACCGTGCCAGTGTTGAGTATTTTTAAATCAATAGGTATGAATAATAATGCTATTATTAATCTTGGATTTTTAGTACTGCCTTTACATATAATTACTTTTATTATTTCTTACTATATAGAATTGTTTACATATAAAAAGATTTTTTTCAAAAATGCTAATTATTCTTTCCTTAAAAAGGTTGCATTATGGACCAATATAGGAACATACTTTATTTTTAATATACTTACAATAGCAGCTGTTATAATACTTATTGAATTTTTAATCGGGTATGTTTCAAATGCATTAATAACAACTTCCAATAATAACCTAAGTTTGTTAAATTCACCAGTTGAAATTAATGGAGTAAAAATAATTTCACCTTATTTCAAACCCCAAAAAATTTCACATATAACTTGTGCAAAATTAAAGAAAAAAGGTTATCCTATAAGTGATTGTAAATATGAATTATATAGAAATGAGGGCTATTGGATATGGGTAGATGCAGTAAGACAATGTGAAGATATCAATGGAAGACTACCGAACAATAAAGAGTTAGCACATATTGCAGAATATGTATATGAACAACATTTTGATTCTATCTCTCCTTTGTACGTTGCAAGCTCTGGAAAATACAGTGCTTTTAAGGCAACAAAAGCTAATCTCCCGAAAACCACTCCATATCTCTTGTTATCAAGTGAATTTACAGGACCATATGGAATACCTGATTATAGACTTTATAGTAATATTTTCACTATTGGTAATCCAAATTATACCGCCAAAAGTAGTGAAGATACTTTTGCAATATGTGTTTCTAAATAAAATCTTCAAATCAACTGTTACATTTTTGCAAAATAGGTGTTAATTTACAACAAAAATTATTATTGAAAAATTTATATAACTCAATGCTCACTTATGAATTTTTTTAAGTTAAGTCAATAAAGTATTCTGCCAGTTTTTTATGAATTATGCGGAGCAATATATAAAGTTACGTTACGACCTTCCATTTGTGGTTTTTTTTCTATAGTAACAGGCATATTTTCCAAATCTTTTAAAAATTTATTTATTAGTTCAAAAGCAAGATTGGAATGCTGCATTTCACGTCCGCGAAGCATTACGGCTATTTTAACTTTATTACCTTGTGAAATAAATTTTTCAATACTTTTAATTCTTACCTGATAGTCGTGTGTGTCAATTTTATATCTTATTTTTATTTCTTTTAAGTCAACAGTATGCTGTTTTTTCTTTGCTTCTTTCGCTCTTTTTTCCTGTTCATATTTGTATTTACCATAATTTAATATTTTAGCAACAGGCGGTTCTTGATTCGGGTTAATTAATACAAGATCCAAATCAGAATCATAAGCCATTTGCAGTGCCTTTGAAGTTTGTACTATACCTTTATTTTCTCCATTTTGATCTATTAATCTTACTTCTTTTGCACGAATTCTTTCATTTATTATCGGCTGATTTTTATTGTTTTTATTGTCGTTTGAAGCTATTGTTGTATCTCCTATATTCATGTTTTATCTAGCATATGTCTTAATATTAGCATAAAAGTATTGTTTTTAAAACATTTTTATAAAAAATTATATGTAACAAAATGTAAAATCGACTTTTTACTCTTAAAACCCTTTATTAGTACGATTTTTCATCGTATACGCTAAAATACAAATTAAAGTTTAGAAAATATATGCCGATACTATAAATACGAAGTAAATCGTTAGAGTAAAATGATAAAGGAGTATTTTTATGATTAATGAAGCAGCTGCCGAAAACTCAACAACTGAAGTATTTGTCGACATGAACAATGGAGAGTATTTTAAATTTAATATGACCCTTCCTCTTCAGATGTTATTTGATGATGTTATGACTTTTGTATCAAAAACTGATTTTGATGATTAAAAAATTATTTAAAGAGCCGGCTGAAATTTCAGCCGGCTCTTTGTTATTACAAAATATAGTAAAATGTCGGTGTTTATGTAATAATATTTTTATTAAAATTTATGTGAAGAGGGATTATTATATGAAAAAACTTATAAAATTATTATTTATATTTTCACTAATTTTTGGGTCTTATGAGTGTGTATTTGCTGGATTTAAAGAGCATTTTGATCTTGGACAGCAGTATTTGGCAAATTATCAGTATTCCGGTGCAATTACAGAGTTTAAAAATGCATTGCGAATTAATTATCTTGATAATTCGGCAAGAATAGGCTTGATAAACTCTTATCTTGCAAGAGGTACGTATTATGCAAATACTGATAAGGATTATGCAAAGGCCGCAGATGATTACAGGGCAGCTTTGTTCTATCTTTTGTATTACCCGAATGAAAATCAGGTTAGAAATTCTTCACAGGCAATTGTTCAGGTTACATCCAATTTGAATAAATGTTTAAATGAGATAAATTTTGATGCTTCTCCCGTGAACAGGTTTGAAACAGCAAAGCAGTTACGTGCTGAAGGTAATTTTGCTGCGGCGGGATATGAGTTTAATCAGACATTATCTGATAAAAATCTGCTTAAAGAAAGTTTTGAGCAGACAGGTGATATTATGAAGCTTATCGGTAATAATCCTAAAGCCGCTGAATATTATAAAAAAGCTGTTTCTGTTGCTCCTGCTGATATAGATTTGCGTCTGGCTTATGCAAAAATTCTGGATAAACTAGGGAAAGAGGACGAAGCTGTAGAGGAATATAATTATATTTTATCCAAGACAACTGATAATAAAGATGTTTTGTATTCTCTTGAGAGGATATACAAAAGAAAGCTTGAAGAATCTCCGAATGATGCTGCAGTTACCGCTAATTTAGGCGCGATTATGCAAAAGGCAGGTAATTTTGATGAAGCTTTAAGATATTATTCAAAAGCTGAATATTTAGATCCTTCAAATGTCAACACAAGGTTAAACGTCGGAACTTTATACCAGCAGAAGGGCGACTATAAAACAGCAATAACAGCTTATGATTCTGTACTTATAATTTATCCTGATAATGCACAGGCAAACCTTTATAAGGCTCAATCTCTTGCTGCAATGGGAGATAAAAAGAGTGCAAGTGATTTTTATAAAAAAGTTCTATCTTTGGAACCGAATAACGAAATCGCACGGACAGAAATGCTGAATATGGTTAAAGATACGATGACTACAGCACAGTTTGTTGATTATGTAAAGAAAAATAATCCTCAAAATGCGTCAGGTATTTTATATAATTATGCACTTGATTTGCATAAACAAAATAAACTGAATGAAGCAATTTCGATTTATAATGAGGTAATTAAGCTTATACCGACAAATCCTGAAGTATATGTAAATTTAGCAATTGCACAAGGACAGAATAAGAACTATGATGCAGCGCTTGCAACATTAAATACAGCAAATACAAAATTTCCAAATAACTCTCAAGTTACTGATGCCATAAAATCAATCAGCGCACAGTCAACTGACGAAAAACTCGAAATTGCAGCAACTTACTATAACAATAAAGATTATCAAAATGCTATAAATGAATATTTAAAGATTAAACCGGCAACATCAGATACAATGCTTGGAGTTGCATCTGCCTATCAAAATATGGGTGATATAGATAAAGCAATTGAATATTACAAACAGGCTCTAAGCCTTGCTCCGACTAATTCTGAGATTGCCTATTATATTGCGGCATTATATGCTGATAAAGAAGATATTACAAATGCAAAAGTATTTGCACAAAAAGCTGTTACTCTTAACAAAACAAATAAGCAAGCACAAGAATTACTTGAAAGTCTAAATGCACAAATAGCATCACAAGAATTAGAACAAGCAATATCATTGTTTGATTCTGAAAAATATACGGAAAGTCTTGCTTTATTAAATAAAATATTAACATTAGAGCCAAATGATGCTTATGCACTGTATTATAGAGGAATGATTTATGACACTCAGAAAAAATACAGCCAGGCAATAACGGATTACAAGAAAGCAATAAGCATTAATCCTGATTTGACAATTGTAAATTATTTGATAGGTGTTGATTACGATATGCTTGAACAGTATAAAAATGCAGTGTCGCATTATAAAGCTTTTACAAATTCTTATTCTGAAAACGATGATTATTTCAAATATGCTCAAACCAGATTAGGTGAACTAAAACAATATGATAAATAACAGAGTTTTAACGCTTATACAAAGCAGAGTTTCACTTGCGCCGATGGCAGGGATAACCGATTATGTTTTAAGAAGTCTTGTCCGCAAATATTCAAAAAACTGTCTTTTGACAACGGAAATGATAAGTTCTGAATACTTAGCCCAAACTCTTAACGGAAGAAGCGGAACTGAAATCTTAAAAAGAGATGAAAATCATTCGCCGATTTCTTATCAAATAAGCGGTCACAAACCGCATTTAATGCGTAAGGCAGCAGAATTTCTAACACAATTTGCGGATATGATTGATATTAATATGGGATGTCCCGTAAAAAAAGTAGTAGGCGGGCAGGACGGCTGTGCATTAATGAGAAATCCTGAACTTGCAGCCGATCTTGTTAAAGCAGTAAAAGACGGAACGGACAAACCTGTAAGTGTAAAATTTCGTCTCGGCTACACGGCAGATGAGATGAATTACGTTGAATTCGGACAAAAAATGCAGGAGGCAGGCGCAGAATTTATTACAATCCACGGGCGTACACGCTCACAGATGTATTCAGGCAAAGCTGACTGGGAAAAAATCAGAAAATTAAAAGAAAACGTTGATGTTCCTGTGTTTGCAAACGGCGATATTACATCAATTGAAAATGCCATAGAATGTCTCAAGCTTTCAGGCGCTGACGGGATTGCAATCGGGCGCGGGACTCTTGGCGATCCGACACTTATCGGAAGAATAGAACATTACCTGCACACAGGTGAAAAACTTTCAGTTCCGCCGCTAAATGAACGTATTGAAATGTTAAAATGGCATCTTGATGAAGAGATAAAACTGCGCGGAGAAAATGTTGCGATAAAATTCATGCGCAAATTTTATCCTTACTATTTATCGGGTTTTGAGAATGCAAAAGTATTGCGTTCAAAGCTTGTGCTGGAAGAAGATTACAATAAAATTATAAAACTTCTAACTACTGCAATCAGCTATTCACATTAATACCCAAATGTCATTTGAATCTCTACACTTTCACCTTTATATTCATCAGGTAAAGGCCTAAAAGGAGTTACTTCAACAGCTTTCATTGCAGCTTTATCAGCACGCGGTTCCCTTGAAGTTTTATATATTTTGCAATCAAGTAATTTACCATTTTTGTCAACCTTTACACTAACTGTTACAGGCAGATATTCACATCCTTTAGGCGGCTCCCAATTCATCTTGCACCGCCTCATAAATTCTCTCATCCATGGTCCAAAATCAACATCGTTACCTTTAGTTATTGAACTTTGCAACATCTGCTCAACATTTGAATTATATTCATCCAGATGAAAAGTTTCAGCACTAACCGCCGGCAGAATATAAAGAAGTAATAAAGCTATTATCAGAATATGCGGCACGCTCACATCCTCTCAGGAGCAGTAACCCCAAGTATATCTTCCAATGCGTTATGAAGAACAGTTTTTACAGCCCAAACAAGAGCAATTCTGGCTTTCATCATTTCTTTATCATCAGATATTACACGGTTAGCATTGTAGAATGAATGAAATTCAGACGCAAGTTCCTGAACATATCTGCAAATTGTATAAACCTGACGTGTTTCTGCCGAATTTTTAATAACAGATTTATATTCTTCCAATTTAAGGATTAAATGTCTTGCACTGTCAATTGTCGGCAAAACCATATCTGCTTTAAATCCGTTTGTGAGTTCGTTTAATTCAGCTTCACTCATCGGAGCCGGAGATTTTTCGCCGGTTTCGGTATTAATTTTTTCCGCAATAACATTTCTCAAAATTGAACAGGCTCTTGCGTGTGCATATTGAACATAGAAAACAGGGTTTTCATCAGTATTTTTCTTTGCAAGTTCAATATCAAAATCAAGAGTTGTGTCAATATTTCTCATTGACATCCAGAAACGTGTAGCATCAACACCGACTTCGTCAATCAAATCTTCAAGGGTGACCATATTTTTACGTTTGCCCATTCTGACTTCGTTGCCGTCAACAACAAGATTAACAAGCTGCCCGAGAAGTACTTCCAATTTATTCGGGTCATACCCTAAAGCCTCAATTGATGCCTTTACACGTGCGACATAACCGTGATGGTCTGCTCCCCAAATGTTAATCATTCTGCCAAATCCGCGTTCTAGTTTGTCTATATGATAAGCAATATCTGCTGTGAGGTAAGTATTTGAGCCGTCGGCTTTTTTAATTACTCTATCCTGATCATCACCGTAGTCAGAAGATTTAAACCAGTCTGCACCGTCTTTTTTATAAATTTTACCGCTTGCTTTCAATTTATTAACACATTCTTCAACTTTTCCTGATTTATGCAGAGATAATTCAGAATAAAAATTGTCAAAATGAACTTTAAATTTATCTAACAAATCACGCTGCACTTTTTCTTCATATTCTTTTGCAAAATCACAGAGAGTACCTAAGGGAATAAGACTAACGTCATTCTGAACTTGTTTCAGAATCTCTTTATTACATGCAATAAAATCTTTTGCCACAGGAATTAAATAATCTCCCGGATAATAATTTTTTCGTTCAGTTTCATCTGTCGGGAAATCTACATCTTCACCCAACTCCTTACGAATTCTGATTGCAAGAGAATTCCCGAGTTTTTGAATTTGTGAGCCTGCATCATTAATATAAAATTCCTGATAAACGTCATGCCCGTAGAATTTTAAAAGATTTGCAAGAACTGATCCCATAGCAGCCCAGCGACCGTGTCCGATATGAAAAGGACCTGTCGGATTTGCCGATACGTATTCTAAGATTATTTTTTCTGTTTCAACATTTTCAGGTTTCCCGAATTCCTTTTTCGCAGTAAAGATTTCTTCAACAAGATTAGATAGAATTTTTTTGCCGGCTTTAAAGTTTATAAAACCTCCGATAACAGTATATTCATTATCATCTTTTTCAATATATTCTAAGATAGTGTTTGCAATCTGAGGGGGAGCAATTTTTGCAAATCTTGCAAGCTGCGAAACATTAACCGCATAATCGCCAAAATCAACATTTTTAGGGCGTTCCGGTTTTAAAGTTCCTTTTTCATAGGCAGTCATCGCACCTAATTTATTATCTTTTACAGCTTTTTCTATTGCATTCTCAATTTCACTTATAAAATAATCTTTTATCATATTTTTCTCTCCATAAAATTTATCCGTGAAATAATTATACAATAAACAAACTATATGAAATCAGATGTTTGTAATATAATATTTATATGATGAATGTCCAAAACATTATCGACAGAATTCGAGAAATAATGAGTGATGAGACGCTTATTCAACTTAAGGACGAGCTGAACAGCTATCATGTTGCAGATCTTGCCGATATTTTTCAGGAATTGAAATCCGAAGAAAGACTCCAATGTTTTAAATTACTGGAAGTTGAAAAAGCAGCTGATTTAATGGAATATTTACCCCCGCAGATGCAGGTGGAACTTTTAAGCGACATAGATGAAAATCTCGCATCACAAATTTTAACTCAATTACCGCATGACGCTGCCGCAGACGTTCTGGGAGACATGGAAGAAGACGAAAGCGAAACTTATCTTGACAAACTCCCGCACAAATTTTCAGAAGAAGTCAGAGAACTTCTAACATACAATGAAGATACCGCCGGCGGTATCATGAATCCGTCTGTTTTGACTGTAAATTCTGACATGAGTGTTCAGGATGTTTTAAATCATATAAGAATTAGAGCCGAACAGGACAATATGGAACTTTATTATGTTTATGTTGTCGATAAACAAAATCACCTGCTGGGTGTTGTATCTCTTAGAAAACTTTTGACCTCACCGACTAATCAAAAAGTCGAAGACATTATGATTTCGGATATAGTAAAACTTCATGTTGATGATTACAGTGATTTTATTATTGATGAATTCATGAAATACCAGTATAACGCACTACCTGTGGTTGACCTTTATAACAGGCTAAAAGGAATGATTACCTGGGATGATGTTCATGATTTGTTTGAAGAAGAAACAACCGAAGAAATTTATCAATCCTCAGGTATTTCAACCGAAATTGTAGATGAAGACGAAATCCTTTCAGGCAACATTTTAAATGCAATTCGTGCAAGAACTCCATGGCTTTTTATAACTCTGATCGGTGAGTTTATAGCCGTTAATGTCGGAAATCATTTCGATCACACATTACAGGCACTGCCGATAATTGCGATATTTATGCCTCTATTAGCAGGGTTAGGCGGAAATATCGGTACGCAGAGTATTACTCTTATGGTCCGCGGGCTTTCAACAGGGCAGGTAACTTTGAGTTCTGCCATTCATCATATTTTACGGGAAGCCTGTATAGGATTAATAATTGGAACAATTTTTGGACTGCTTGTTACTCTTGTATGCTGGAGCTGGCAGCACAGTAAAGAACTCGGCGCTGTTGTAGGTTTTGCTATGACTATAAATATGACAATGGCTACTGTTATTGGAACTTTTACTCCTTTTGCTCTTAAAGCTATGAAAGTAGATCCGGCTGTTGCGTCAGGCCCTGTTATAGCGACAACAATTGATGTTTTAGGACTGGCAATATATTTTACTCTCGTGTCAACATTTTTAATTAATGTTATGTAATAAAGGTATTTAGTATGACAAATCAGATGCAAAAAAATAAGATAGAATTGAATAAAAAGCACACAGTTTCTGAACGCAATGTAAAAGAAATAGGTGATGATAATTCTTCTTTTATTAAAGTATTATTAGGTATGATGATTATATTTATTGGAATTATAGCCGGAATTTTTCTTCTTGCTGATAATGAGGAATTTCTGCTTGATCATTTCGGTAAAAATTCTTTTGTAACAAAGCTTTTTGAAAAATTATCTGTTAGTAGTGAAAATAAAGAGCATGCGGATTTTGCACTTCCGTTTGGTTTAAGACGTCAAAATATTTTATTCCTCGGTGTTGATGCAAGTAATAATCCTAAAGACCTTTGGACAGGTACAAGAACGGATACTATAATTCTTGTTAATATTGACCCACGAACTAAATCTGTTAATGCTTTATCTATTCCACGTGACAGCAAGGTGTATCTGCCTGGGAACAATGGCGTAAATAAAATTAATGCAGCTCATTCAATCGGCGGCATTGAAATGACAAAAAAAACAATAGAAGATACCTTAGGTGTACATATTGACAGATACATCATGGTTCATGACAGTGCCGTAAAAGAAATTGTAGATGCAATGGATGGAATTGATATTTATGTAGAAAAACCAATGCATTATCATGATTACTCCGGCAACCTGCACATAAATTTTACAAAAGGTGATCATCACTTGAACGGTCAGCAGGCTGTTGAATATTTAAGATTCAGACACGATGCACTCGGCGATATTGGAAGAACACAAAGACAGCAATGGCTTTTAAGAAGCCTTTTAAATAAATTGAAACAGCCTGAAACTATAACAAAAATCCCTGATATTATTTCAGTTGCAAAAAAATATGTAAAAACTGATATGTCACTTTATGAAATGTCACAGTATGCTGCGCTCGCTAAACATATTGATATGAATAAGATAGAAATTGCAA
The DNA here is from genome assembly GCA_944326015.1 of Candidatus Gastranaerophilales bacterium. GTDB lineage: Bacteria > Cyanobacteriota > Vampirovibrionia > Gastranaerophilales > Gastranaerophilaceae > Stercorousia. The sequence goes on along the minus strand of CALVCJ010000031.1, from coordinate 2,921 downwards.
TGCTTCCGGGTGCTCCAAACCAGAAAGGTTACATAAGTTACTGGATTTTAGATCCTGAAAAAACTCAAGAAGTTGTAAACCGCATAATTTATCGCGATAAAACTCCTGTAGAGGATATGGGACAATTAAGCGCAAGCTTATTAAGTTCAAATTCTTCAAAAGCTTCGCAGATAGAAGAAGCTTTAAAAACAGCAGGCATAGAAATAAAATGCAGAGGTACAGCTTCACGTGCACACTCACAATTCATAGCGCATTCATCAAAAATAACAAATGATTATTACAATCATCTGGCAAAAAATGATCCGACCTTTGCAGGCTTGCAATTTGTATTTGATCCGGTAAATTATTATTGTGGGGAGACAGATTTTACAATAATATTATCAGGGAACTAATTCTCTGATTATGTGCCTGTAGCTCAGCTGGATAGAGCGTTTCCCTCCGAAGGAAAAGGTCGTGCGTTCGAATCGCATCAGGCACAAAAATAAATATCATAGAGATATTGTTTTTTTTGTTTTACAATAGCTGATAAGAATGCAATTATAGCATTCGGCATAGGAAAGCTGAGGGCGGTTAAGTTTTAAATATTTAGAATTGTAAAGAATTTTTTGTTAATAGCAAAACTTACTTTGTCCGTTTTTAATACCTATATGAAAATTAATAGTATAAATTTTTTTAATTATAATAATTATGTGCCTAAAAATATTAATAATTCAGTACCTATTCAAAATTGGAAACAAGTTCATATTAATAATGAATTAAGTCAATTAGAGATTTTGGGTAGAAGTCAGCTAAAATTTACAGGAATTAAGAATGATGATTCTAATGAATTTGACAAAGCTTTTTTTTATGACATCTCAAAAGATTTAGAGTTATCCCACGAAGATAGTGATAAATTTAAAAAAATTGTTAATAAATTTTTGAAAATGAATAATTATTCTTCAACAGAAGACCTTTGTGCATCCTGCGACAACGCAGAACTTATAGATTCATTTATCAACACCGTAGCAGAAGGACTTAATTTATCCGATGAAAAAATTGAAAAACTGGATGATTTTTTTATAAAAAAATACGCAGTAAAGAAATTTTCAGAAGCATTCGAAGAGGATGAAAGTCTTGCTGATACTATGCTTCTGTTTGCCGCAAAAAGTATGAAAAACCATCTGGTATGGGAAAATTTATTGGAAAAATTTAATTTAGATCCGCAAGAAAAGCAAAATATTTTTTCATATTTGAACAAACTTGAGCAAGATATTCCACCTGAACAAATTGCGTATGAAATTACAGAAGAATATAATCTTCCATCAATAGATGATTTTAATTACGTTTTAAAAACTATTAAATCACGTGATAAAATGTTTATGGATTTTTGGTCAGATAACAGTTAATATAATTTAGCGGCCTGATTTTTTGCCGGCTAAGCTGCCATTATATATTGTGCATATTATCAAAAATTTCTTTTCTCTGAACCCAGATTTCCATTCCAAGTTCTTCCCCTGTTTTTGTTAAAGCTTCTTTAATTTCTTTAAAAGAAAATTTTGATTTTTCAATATTGCACAGCATAAACATTACAAAATGCCCCTGCATAAGAGTTTGTTTAATATCTTCAATATTCACTTCATATTCTGCAAGTGTTGCCGAAACTTTTGCAACAATTCCGACTTTATCTACACCCGAAACCGTTATGATAATTTGTTGATCTGACATGCTACCTCATCTTCTTCATCATTTTCAACAGGTACAACAGCAGGTTTTAACCAGTCACGGTTGATTAATTTGCCGAGCTGGTGCACTCTGCAGTATTCTGCAAGGTCTTTCTTAACTTCGGGAGCCAGAATGTACATAGCTATAATATTTGGTACGGACATTGCAATCATCATTGCATCCGTAATATTGATAACTGAAGTTACGTTTAATACGGAACCGATTAGGATAAAACCGCAGTAAATAAACTGGAATGTCAGTGTTCTTTTCTTTCCTTCCCCGAATAAGAAATTCCAGGATTTCTGCCCGTAATATGCCCAGCTGATAATTGTTGATAAAGCATATAAAAGAACAATACCGGCTAATAGTGTCGGGAAGAAAGGCATTACTGATGAAATCGCTTCGGATGTCATTTCTATACCGGATGTTTCCCCTGCATGAGTTTTGTAAACACCTGTAATTACTATTGCAAAGGCGGTTAAAGTACACATAAATCCTGTTAAGAAAGGATCAAGTAATGCTACAAACCCTTGTGATAAAGGTTCGTCGGTTTTAACAGTTGCGTAAACAATCGGGGCAGATCCCGTACCTGCTTCATTTGACTGAACAGAACGTCTCAGCCCCATAATCATTGCAACAAACATTCCGCCGTAAACAGATTCCGGCTTGAAAGCTTCTTTCACAATGACCCATGCTGCATGCGGAATGAGTTTAAAATTGCATACAATAACGGCCATTGCCGCAAACAAATATATAAAAATCTTTAACGGCACAATTTTTTCTGTAACTTTAACGATATTTTTAATCCCGCCGATAACAATTAAGCCGACAAGAATTGCCATACCAAGACCTATTACCCAGTGAAAGTTGTGCATAAAACCGTTTTCACCGCCGCAAACATTAACGAACTGATTAGCTGCCTGATTTATTTGAATCATGTTTCCGCCTGTTATACCTCCGCAGATACAAAGTATTGCAAATATTACAGACAAAGGCTGTCCGAGCCATCTAAGTTTTTTTCTTGTAAGACCATGTGCCATATAATGCATAGGACCGCCTGATATTGAGCCATCGAGATTAAATCTTCTATACTTGACAGCTAATGCTGCTTCTACAAATTTTAATGACATCCCGAGAAGCGCCCCGACAATAATCCAAAAAGCTGCCCCGGGGCCGCCCATTGATATTGCAATTGCAACACCGGCAATACTTCCCAGCCC
>CALVCJ010000030.1 GCA_944326015.1 Candidatus Gastranaerophilales bacterium | reverse complement strand
ACAATCTCATGCGGTGCGTGATCTCCGCCCATTGCATCTATAGCTATTCTTGTCATTTTACCCTCTCACAAAGTCTTCTCTTACTTATATCCCTTTAATTTTCCGCCGGAATTAACCGGCAGAAAATTATCAGTTTATCAAAATTTATTCAGCTTTATCGTCAGAAGTTTTTTCTTCTGCAACTTCTTCTTTTGCTTCTGCTGCAGGAGTTTCTTCAGCTTTCACTTCTGTTTCTTCAACCTTAGTTTCTTCTACTTTAGTTTCAGCTTTAACTTCTTCTGCTTTAGGAGCTGCTTTTTTAGCTGATTTTTTAGCCGGTTTTTCTTTAACTGCTGCTTCAGCTTTATCTTTCAAACGTACAGGTTCGCCTTTATAGTAACCGCATGCTGTACATACTGTATGTGTTAACACTGTTTCACCGCAATTAGGGCATTTTGTTGTTTCAGGTTTAGTAGCTTTCCAGTTGCTTCTTCTGTGTCCTTGTGCGGAATGTCCTGTTCTTTTCTTTGGTACTGCCATTTCTTTTTTCCTTTTTATTTCCTTGTGTACTACTTATTTTTCGGTTTTATTTGGATGTTTTTAAAGACATCTAATCTCGGGTCCGATAAATTTTCTTCTTTGAGAAAATTATCCCCATTACAATTTATACCACAAACTTTCTTATTTGGTAAATTTAATATTACAGATTGATACAATAAGTCATAAATATCAATTTCATCAGAGCCGTCAAGGTCGGTAACAAACTGTCCGTCTTTGAGTTCCAGCTCTTGTCCGTATTCTTCCAGAAGAGAGTTTTTTGCAAAGAGTTCATCAATATCAAAATCAAGGTTATAGTCAAATTCTTTCAGACATAAATCACATTCGAGCTTAACTGTACCTGAAACATGCCCTTTTGCTTCAATAAATTCACCGAGGGATCTAATGACGATATCAGCATGAATTGGTGTAACGCAATTAATTTCACTAATAAAATCTTCAAACGTGAGGTTTAAAGTCTTATCGGCAGAATTTTCAAGTTCATCGATACTGATTTTGTACATATTCAAAGAACCCGCCGCAAACTACTGAATAAACTGTTCTTCCTGCATAGCAACCGCTGCAACCTGATTAGAGATAAAGCAAACTTTTTTCAACGGACCTGAAGTTTCTTTCTCAATCATAACAGCAGTCGGGCTTTTCATTAGATTAACGACTTCTGCATACAAATCCTGCGGTGCGTCTACATAAAGAACCAGAGGAGCTGTTGAGCCTTTCAAAAAGACAAGAACAGCCGTTCTTTTTTTAATATTTTGTGATGAAAATTGTTGAGCCATAATTCCTCCGTTAAGCTAATTACAGTAAAGAAATTTTACATTAAAAATGAAATTTATGCAATATTGTAAAGTAAGTATAATTGTTCCTGACGTATAAAACAAGAAAGACTGATTTCGTAATAAACAAACACTTTGAGCATAGTTTTTCTTACTCTATTCATATCCAAGTGGATAATTTGATTTCTTAAGCTTCCGGTTTATCCTTTTTTGTAGTTAAAAGAAAGGAAACATTATGTTAAAAAAAGCAGGTATAACATTTGCCGTTTTAGGCGCACTTGTACTGGGATTTTCACTCAATAACATTGCAATTTCAGACACAGCAGATTTCAAAGTCGCAGTAGTTGATATAAAACAGCTTGTTACAAATTCACAGGAAATCCAAAAACTCAAAACCGATCAGGAAAATAAAATTAAGCAAATGCAGGCTACTCTTCAGAAAGCCCGCGAAGATATAGCAAAAGAAACAGACCCGTCTAAAATTGCCGCACTTGAAGAAAAATACAGAAAAGAAGTTAATGCACAAAAACAATCTCTGGATAATGAATATAGCAGTAAAGTTACAAAAATCGACAATAATATAAAATCGATTGTAATAGAAAAAGCGCGTGCGATGAATTACAATCTTGTTTTACCAAAAAATTTCGTCCTTTACGGCGGGGATGATATAACAGCAGAAATCGCTAAAGCCATTAAATAAAAGCGGCTCTTGATACAATAATTTCAAAATCCACAAAAATTCCTCTCATAAAATCATTGAGAGGAATTTTTATATGTATGATTTTATCCAAACAGGTACATTATTTTATTTCTTAAACCAGTCGATTATAGCGTCAGTGAATACATAGGCTGACTTCTGATTTTGTGCGGTGATAAGATTACCGTCAACTTCTACATGCTCACTCCATGGCTTTTCTTCCACAAAACGTGCCCCGAGCGAAACAAGTTTGGTTTGAAGCATAAACGGCATCAGTTCATCTTTATGAACAATATGTTCCTCCATATTTGTAAACGATGTCAAGCGTAAACCTTTTACAAGAGGTTCACCGTTTTCTTTTCTTGCATTAATCAAAGCAGCTGGTCCATGACAGATAGCAGCGACAAGACGTCCGGTTTTATAAAAATAACTTACAATATCTGCAAGATAATCGCTTTCCGCCAGGTCAAACATAGGTGCATGACCGCCGGGAAAGACTATAGCATCATAATCTTCATGTTTTACATCTTTAAGCATCACCGTGTTATCAAGATGAATTTTTGTAGTATCCCATTCAGTAGGACTTGAACAATCGTAACTATCTGCATCAACAGGAGCAACACCGCCCTTTAGACTTGAAACAAGTATTTCAAAATCATTATGTTCAAAGCCCAGATACGGAACCGCAAATTCTTCAAACCACACGCCTGTCTTAGTTTCAGGGTTAATCTCCGACACATTGCTTACTACCATTAAAATTTTCTTTGTCATTTTTTCACTCCTTTTTTTACTTTTTGAGTAAATAATAAATATTGAAAATTTTAATCGGTATAATGTATTTTCTCTCCGGCTATTTATTTAACAAATAATCCAAAACTTCATCAACGTGACCTTTAACCTTAACTTTACGCCATTCTTTTTCTACAGAGCCGTCTTTATCAAGAATAAAAGTTGAGCGGATAATTCCCATATATTTTTTGCCATACATGGATTTTTCTCCCCATGCACCCAGTAATTCAGACAATTTATGTTCAGGATCTGAAAGAAGAATAAAATTAAGCCCGTGATTTTCTTTAAATTTTAAATGACTTTTAATACTATCTGGGCTAACACCGATTACAACAGCACGGGAAGAAATTCTGTTGAAATTATCACGAAAGTCACATGCTTCCTGAGTGCATCCGGACGTATTATCTTTCGGATAAAAATACAGCACAACATCCTGACCTTTAAAATCAGCAAGTGTAAATTCTTTTTCTATACCGTCAGCGTCTATACCTGTTAGTTTTATATCTTTAAAATCCATAACATAACTCCTTTTTTTATAATTATATACAAAACATATTATTTACAGCAATACTGCTCAACTTTCAAAAAGGCGCCTGTAATAGGTGTTCAAAAAGTTTTAAATATCTTTGTAATGGTGACTTTTATATAAACCTTTTTCCCCTCTCCTTTTCAAGGAGAGGGAGAGGGTGAGGTTCTAATGCGTATGTGTTCTTTTATTAAATCAGGCTCTACAAAGTTTTTTCTATAGCTGATTTATCATAGGACTTATTCACCTATTCACTCATTTACTTATTTACTTTTTCACTATATTTTAAAATTTCCGTTTTCAAGTTGTTTTTTGACTTTTTTAAATTTTAACTTCACAGCCTTTTCTGCCAAAACTTTCTCTACTTTCTCCTTTAAATCCATAAAATCCATCTGTCCGATTTTTGAAACAAACTTGTCCTGATGCTTGCCCGTCAAAATATATAATGTCCTTTGCCATTTTGATTTATCTTTAAAAAATACAAAGCTATCAGGCAATGCGTCATTAATTGGCTCAACAAGAGGTTTTAATTCTTTTGCTGTGCCTTTAATTTTATAAAAACCAGTAAATGATGGGGCTGTATATCCGGTATTATAAATCATTCTAATCTCCGTTTGAGTGCGTATTATATTAAAATCAGAAAAAAATATTTTTTGCTACTTAAAAAAGTTTAATTCTTAAAAATTAATTACATCACCGGTGCAGACTTCCCGTATTTTACAATATTTAGAAAGTATGATTTTAGAATTCAAATCACAGCAATGACAGGGATATAGATAAGTTATATTTTCCTTTTGTAAAACTTTTGCTATTGTTTCAATCTCTTTTGCAGATTTATTTATAAGATGTAATCCGCCCAAAAGTCCTTTAATTTTGCTGATGCCGGTAACTTTTTTAGCGTAGTTTAATATATTGATTATTCCTGAATGTGAACAGCCGGTAATAACAATTAATCCGTCGCAAGATTTGTAAACAAGTGCAGAATCATCAATATCGCAACTTATATTATTTTCTATTTGTCCGAGAAAACATAAATTTTCTGTCAAAAAATACGGAGCAGACGACAGAATAAGATTAAATCTCTCTTCAAGTTCTTTTCGGGAAACAGGACAGCCATAATGAATTTTATCCTCTCCGACTTTTTCATCAAAAATATTAGGATGGGCAATAAAATTTATCTTTTTATTTTTTATATCCCAAAAAGTTAAGCCCCTGGTATGGTCATTATGCCCGTGCGATATGATAATATCACTGACTTTTGATAAATCAATATTTAAATGTTCTGCATTCTTTATAAATACATCGCTGTAACCTGTATCAAAAAGTATTTTTCTGTTTTCAACTTCAACAAATAAACTTAATGCAGGTTCTGCAAGCAGGTAATTATCTATTCTTGAATTATTCTCAGCCAGAACAGTAATTTTCATTCCACGTTATCCTAGAATATTTTATAAATCAGAAAATAAATGAAAGAAGAAATAATCATACATGCCGGAATAGTTAAAACCCAGGCGGTCACAATATTCCCTACAATATTCCATTTAACAGCATGCGCATGGAGAGTAGAACCAACTCCCATAATTGCCGTTGAGATTACGTGGGTAGTACTAAGCGGAATCCCGAAATGTGAAGCAGTCAAAATCAAACCGGCAGCAGAAGTTTCAGCTGCAAACCCGTGTATTGGTTTAAGTTTGATAATTTTATGCCCCATTGTTTTGATAATCTTCCAGCCGCCATTCATAGTTCCTGCCGCCATAGTAAGAGCACACACAATAATTACATAAATCGGAATTTCAAAATCACCTGTCGGATTTTTATGTAAAATACCTCCGGCAAGAAGCGCCAATGTGATTATACCCATTGTCTTTTGAGCATCGTTTGAACCGTGGCTTAATGCCATCAATCCTGAGGACAGAAGCTGCAACTTTCTGAACTTTTTATTAATAGTATCCGGATGTACACGTGTAATAAGTATTGCCCACGCAAGTAAAAGCATCAATGTAAAACCAACACAAAATCCCAGAACCGGCGATGTAAACATCGGGATTATAACTTTGTCTAATAAAGTATGAACATGGACAGCATCAACGCCCGCTTTCACTATTGTTGCGCCGAGAAGCCCGCCAATCAGAGCATGCGAAGAACTGGACGGCAGCCCTAACCACCACGTAAATAAATTCCAGACAACTGCCGCAGCCAATGCACAAAAAATTACCGTTAATGTAATCATTTCGGCATTAACTATTCCTGAACCGATAGTCTTTGCAACGTGTGTACCTGTCAGAGCACCGATAAATTCCAAACTTGCGCCGAACAAAACTGCCTGTTTAGGAGATAGTACTTTTGTAGAAACTACTGTCGCAATAGCATTTGCACAGTCATGAAAACCGTTTATAAATTCAAATACCAGAGCAATTGCAACCACTGCTATTAAAAGTAATATTGTTATAGTCATAAATTACCTACGATTGTTTCAATACAACGTTTAAGATAGTATCAGTTACGTAGAAACACGCATCAAAAGCGTTTTCAATTTCTTTATACATATCTCTCAGTTTAATAACATCCAGAGCTTCATATTTTCCGGAAAATAAATTATTCATAGCGCGACGGTGAATTTCATCTCCGTGAGCTTCTATTTCTTTCATTTCAATATTTAACTTGGTGATTTGTTCCACATCAGAAACTTTCTTAAATATTTTTACGATTTCTCCGAGTTTTTCCGTAGCCTGAACCAAAGTTAAAGCCTGTTCTTTCATTTCATCCGTGTATTTATCTAATCTATACACTTCCAAATTAAGACAGGCTTTAATAATTTTTTTATTAATTTTATTTAGCTGTACCGCAATAGTCTGAATATCTTCTCTCTCAAGCGGTGTTATAAAACTGCGGTTTAACTGTTTCAAAATAGCTCTATACGAAAGTTTACCTTTTTTCTTATACTTCAAAGCTTTTTCTTTATATTCCTCTGTCAGCTGATTATGCATAATGTTATCGTAAAGACAGGCTGACTTCCTGCATATTTCCGCACTATCCTGAAAATACGTAAAAAACATCTTATCTTCAGGTGGCATAATATAAGACATCAAATTAAATTTAGGCATGATTATCTCCTTATTCATACTCACGCATAGCATACTTGAAAAAAAGCTCTTTGCATAGTGTTTATTTACAAAATGTAAAAAAGCACATATTGTTAAAATCTGATAATCAGTTTTTTCTATTCTTTTTATATTATAATTTATACATGCAGAAGTATTATGAAAAATGTAATGTTCAGTTATTCTTAGGGGATTGTATTGAAATTCTGAACAAAATATCTGCAGAATCCATTGATATGATTTTTGCAGATCCGCCTTATATGCTATCTAACGGTGGCATTACCTGCCATGCCGGAAAAGTTGTATCTGTAAATAAAGGTAAATGGGATGAAAGTAATGGGATTGATGAGGATTTTAAATTTCATCAGACCTGGATTAATGCCTGTAAAAGAGTTTTAAAACCTAATGGTACTATATGGATTTCAGGAACATATCATTCTATTTATGCTTGTGGTTTTGCACTCCAAAAAGCTGGTTTTAAAATCTTAAATGACATTTGCTGGTTTAAGCCAAATGCCTCACCCAATATGAGCTGCAGATATTTTACCGCAAGCCATGAAACACTGCTATGGGCAAAGAAAGACAATAATTCCAAGCATACTTTTAACTATGAAGCAATGAAAAATGGCAGCTGGAGTGAAGATTTTATCAAGAAACCTGACAAACAAATGCGCTCCGTTTGGGCAATAGGAACTCCAAAACCCTCAGAAAAAGTTTTCGGTAAACACCCTACCCAAAAACCTTTAGAATTGTTAAGACGGATAATCCTTGCCTCTACTAACAAGGAAGACTTAATTCTTGATCCATTCACAGGAAGTTCAACAACTGGTATAATGGCGTTAAAGTTAGGAAGAAAGTTTATTGGTATAGACCTAGAACAGGAATTTTTAGACCTTTCAATTAAAAGATTTGAACAGCAATTTTCAAATAAGGAACTAAAATGGCAGTAGTTTTAGAAAAGTTAAAAGATAAAACATATCCAATTGTTAAATGGGTTGGCGGAAAACGTCAGCTTATGTTTGAGCTTCTCCAAAACCTGCCAAAATCATATAATAGATATTTTGAGCCGTTTATAGGAGGCGGAGCTCTATTTTTTGAATTACAGCCGCAAAACGGCTATATCTCTGATATGAATGAAGAGTTAATAAATTTATATATGGTTGTTCGTGATAATATTTACGACCTTATTGATGATTTGAATAAACATGAGGTTTCAAAAGAGTATTTTCTAAAGATAAGAAATCTTGATAGAACAGAAAAATACAATGCTTTATCAAATACTGAAAAAGCAAGTAGATTTATTTATTTAAACAGAACTTGTTTTAATGGTTTATATAGAGTAAATTCTCAAGGACAATTTAATGTCCCATTCGGGAATTACAAAAATCCCAGAATAGTTGATACAGAAAACTTAATTAATTGTTCTAAATTATTGAAAAATACGGAAATCTGTTGTGCCGACTTTTCAAAAATTTTAAGTAAAGTAAAAAAAGATGATTTTGTTTATTTTGACCCACCATATGTACCATTAAACGAGACTTCAAGTTTTACATCTTATACCAGAGATGGTTTTGATATTGATATGCAATTTAAGTTAAGAGATGTATGTGATGAATTAGACTCAATGGGTGTAAAATTTATGCTTTCAAATTCAGATACAAAATTAATAAACGAATTGTATTCAAATTATGAAATTAAAAAAGTTTTTGCCTCAAGAGCCATAAATGCTAACGGTAAAGGGAGAGGCAAGATAACGGAAGTTTTAGTGAGGAATTATTAATGATTAAAGACGGCATTGGCGGCGGGAACACTACAACAGGTTTAGTATTTGAAACAAAAGCAGATTTAAAAACATTATTAAATGGTATAACTAATTATAAAGTTGATGAAGAAAACAACGTATTTTTTAAAGATAAGCTCGTAGGCATGATCTTTGTAAAACATGATTTATACAGATTTTTAGACAAAAATGGAGTAAAATGGCAAGATTACCTATCTAAAAAATTACTTCCGGACGACTCTATTTATGTAATTTTAAATAATACATTTTTTGTTATTGAATGCAAATATCAACAGGTGGGCGGCTCTGTTGATGAAAAATTACAAACCTGCGACTTTAAAAAGAAACAATACAAAAGATTATTAGCTGCTTTGAACTTTGAAGTTGAATATATTTATATACTGAATGACTGGTTTAAAAAACCGGAATACAAAGATGTTTTAGCATACATACACAGTGTCGGCTGTGATTATTATTTTAATTACATTCCGCTGCAAAGATTAGGGCTTCCGGTAGAGAAATAATTTATAGGAAATCACATAAAACTTAATAGACTTAAATATTAGTTAACCTAACAGGGGAAGTGCCCTGACGCTTCCGGAATTGTATAAAGAAACTACAAATATTAAAAAGGTGAAAAATGGACAAAATTTTTTCTGATAAAATAAATCTATTAAAATGTCTGGCAATAACTCTTGTTGTCTCAGGACATCTTGAATTTTCATTGTTTGGAATGTTCCCGCCTTATTCATTCCAGTTATCCTTATTCTTTTTCATTTCCGGAATGCTGTTCAAAGATAAATACTTGGATGCCGTTTTCGATTTTATAAAAAGACGTATCAAAAGTCTGCTGGTTCTATACTATTTGTATTCGGCATTTTATATGATAGTTACAATCATAATTGCAAAATATACCGGCAAATTCTGGGGTATGGAATTAAGCTGGAAAAATTTCTTTATTACACCGTTTTTAAACGGGCATCAATTTGATTTGTCATGCCCTATGTGGTTTGTACCGCAGTTGTTTATGACAATGATTGCATTTTTATTCTGCCAGAAATTATTGAGAAACAGGAGCGAAATCGTAAGAGGCATTTTTTATACAATACTCGGTTTATCAGCTATTCCGCTATCAAAAGGAATTGATATGACGCCGGTCAACTTAATTTTAATCAGAATTATGTTTTCATTATTTTTTGTCTACCTCGGGCATTTTTACGTACAAAAAATAAGAGGGAAATACAATATATTTTCGCCTAAAATATTGGGATTTGTAATATGTTTGCAGGCAATACTCTGGCACTTTAACAGAGATTACGATCCGGAACATGGAATAGGATTAAGTTATGTACTGGTCTGGGCAAGATTTGATGACCAGATTATCGTTCCCGTGTTAACAAGTTTAACCGGCATCTGGTTCTCTTTGTTATTTATTGATGTAACGTACAAATATATTAAAGATATTAAATTCCTCAAACTTATCGGAGAAAATACCTATCATATTATGGCAAATCATCTTCTTGTTATGTATTTGATGACAATAACAATTCTTACTATAAACAAATTACCTTTGAATATGATAGAAGCCCATGACATTTACTGGATTTACAATCCGGTACAAAATACATATTTATATTTTGTGCTCACAATGTTAATAACAACGTATACAGGCATTGCTTTGAAATTTCTGAAAAAGAAAACATTTGATAAACTGACAGCAAAACTTCTGCCTGCAGAAAACAAATAACTATCAGTTAGCAAAAAAATTTTTTACAGGCTTTATATATACACACTTACAAAGGAAAAGCCGTAAAAAAATGAGAATTCAAAATATAACAGCCGGATACAGACCCATCACACCGGTCAAGAATACAAATACATCTACACAAGCAAGACCATCAACAGGTTATACCGGTCTCTATATCAGTGAACAGCATATACCAACAACAAGTATAAGCTTTGGAGCAAACCCGTTTAAAGAAATTCAACATGCTTTTCAATACGTACGGGCACGAGCTGCGGTTAATAATTTGAAAAAATACATAGACGCTACAGACCAGCAGCAAAATTTCATGCTCAGAGACTTTTCTATGGAAGCTTTAGAAGGTTTGCAATACGGTATCAATGTTTTTAAAGGCTTAACTATGAAAGAAATTCAATATTTAAGCGAAAATCTTCACGTAATTGCGGTGAAACGCGGCTGCAAAAACATGTGTGCACACTGTTATGCGGATGCAAAACCGCAAAAAAGAGAAATGAGCTGGGAAGATTTTACATCTATAACACAAGGGTTTAAAACTCTTCGCCAAAGATTTCAAGGACTAGATATTTTTGGAGAGAACAATCCAATCTCGCAGGAAGATTTAATCTACAGAACAACAGAACTTTTCTATGATGCAGACTGTATGGAGCTCGCAATAAAAGATAAAAACGGCAAATTATATGACTTTACAGAACTTGCCACCGAACTTTATGACTCACTTGGCAGGCGTACGGCATTTGACACTTCCGGCTGGAATCGTAACAACCCTGCATTACAGGCAAGAGCCGAAAAATACGCAGAATATTTTTCCAGCCCTGAAAATATGGAAAAGCTGAATGCTTTTAATGTTTCATTCAATGTCTTTAATGCCTCTTATGTTGCTTCAAGAAAAGCTCTTAAAAACGGTGACTTTGACAAAACCAAAAGATTAAGAGCACGCTTTGTTGATAATATGGCAAATACCCTGTTCACGTTTACACCGCTTCTGGATAACCCTAAATTCCACATGCTTGTAAGATGTTTTGATGCACAGGCAAAAAACGCCGCAGGATTTAATAAAAAATCGCTTGCTTCTCTGGCTGAGGATGTAATTGACAGGCTTGCCGGATTATATAAAGATGACCTGAACGGTAAACAAAAATATATTAAATCCAAAGATGACATAGATGAAAAAATATCAAATGTAATAATGAAAATAAATCATCTTGACACTTCATTAAACTCATCAGGCAGAATGAAAAAATTTATGGAAGAATTCGGGATAAAAGCACCTCTGCAAGAATACGACGAAAGCATGAAACCAGTTATTGAAGATTTAAAACAAATGGGACGCTACCATAAATACATCATGCACAGACTGATTGATGCCGATGGAAAAGTTTACCACATGAATTATGCCAGATTTATCCCGACCGAAATCCAATTGAATATTCCACAAAAAAATATCCCCTCACCAAAACTCGCAAACCTTGAAAAAAACTTTGTTCTAACAAAAGAAATTATTAATCGTCCGGAAATACAAATAAAAATACATCCCGATAAAAAATAATCTTGACAAAAGTTAGACATCTAACTATAATATTTATATAATTAATTTGGAAAGTCTGAAAATCTATGAAAAAAGCTCTTGCATTAATATCAAGAATACATGAAAAGGGTAACCGTTTTATAACGGACAAGTTAAAAGAAAACGGAATAGAAGAGCTTGTGCCGAGTCACGGTGATATCCTTGCATTGCTTTACAAGGAAAAAAAAGCAACAATGAAAGATATTGCCGGCAAAATTCACCGGACAAAACCGACCGTCACAATACTTGTTGATAAACTGGAAAAACTAGGGTTTGTAAAAAGAGAAAAGTCAACAGAAGACAGCAGAATTACTTATATTCTGCCAACGGCTAAAGGTGAGGATTTCAAACCGGTATTTGAAGAAATATCAAAGGATTTAAACAAAATGTTATATAAAAATTTAAACGAAGAAGAAAGCGCAATGCTTGATAAACTTCTTGAAAAAATGCTGTAGAATGAAGCAAAAAATTTTAGGAAAATAGTTAGATATCAAACAAAAAAAGGAGGGCAACATGACTAACTACAAAACAACAGAACTCGGAAAAATTGACGAATTAATCAATCTTGAAAACGGAAAAGCATTTTTGCACGATGCACTTGAATTAACAAGCTGTGAAATTTCAGTTAACACTGTACCTAAAGGATTTAAAGTTCCTTTTAACCACAAACATAAACAAAATGAAGAAGTCTATATTATTCTGAAAGGTGAGGGAATTATCACTGTTGACGGAAGCGCCGTTAATGTAAAAGAAGGCAGTGCCGTTAAAATCATGCCTGAGGCATCAAGAACTATTGAGAACACAGGCGATGGTGAATTTGAATTTATCTGTATACAGGCAAAAACAAATTCTCTTGAACAATACGGCTTAGGAGATGCTGAACTCTGTTAGTATAGTTAAAAAATCAAAATAAAAAACGGAGCCATAAACTCCGTTTTTTATTAAAAATTTTTAATTATAAGTTCTGGCTATATATTAGCTGCCGTTTCATACAAATTTTTTCCGCCTGTTGCTTTATACAACGTAATAGTCGAAATCAGACAGTTAATTTTATTTGAAACTTCCTCCTTTGTTGTCAGCAAAAGAGATTCTCTGTTATACAAAACATCCAGCTCAGAAGCAGAACCGATATCTTTTTTGTCTGTCATTAATCTGTAAGTTTTATCCTGAAGATTCAAACGCGCAAGACTTTCTTCATAATTTTTTTTAGCTGTTTTGTATTCATGCAGGCTGATATTTAATTCTTTTATATCTTCCAGAATCGTTTTCTGATAATCATTCAAAGCTTCATCATACTGGTATTTTCTTAATTTTAAAAACGCCATTTTTCTTCCGCCGGCAAATATATCAAGTGACGGCATAATCCCCGCGTTAAATAACTGGGAAGAACTATTTACCAACCTGTTCAGCCTGTATGCATTAAAACCAATCTGCCCGAAAATCACAATACTCGGAAGCAATTCCCTTTTGGCAACCTTTGCATCATAACCTGCACGCTTAATATTTGCCTCCTGCTGCAAAAAATCAGGTCTGTTCTCTATAATGTCGGAATTAATCTCCTGAGGAATATTCTCCAGAAGAATAATCTTGTTAAAATCGGCTCTTTCAATATCACCGTCGCTTTTAGCGAGATAAACACGCAGATTGTTTATCAAAACTTCCTGATTCTTTTCAATACTGTTCTTTTCTTCCTTTAAAACTGTCAGCATTTTCTGCTCTGCAATAAGGTCATTAATCGTAGCAAGCCCAGCTGAATACTTATCTTCGGTTTTTGCAACAATTTCTTCCTGAATAGCAATGAGTTCCTTTTGAATAGACAAAAGTTTGTCACATTTGATTAAATTAAAATACTCTGCCGCAAAATCAGAGGTTAAGGCTATATAAGTTGCTCTTTCTGCCTGTTTTACCATCTCAAGATATTGTTCGGTACTTTTTGTTTTCAATCTGTTTTTACCCCAGATATCAATTTCATAACTCGCAGTCAATGGGAGTTGAAAATTGTTCTGTGCATAACTCGGGATAACCATATTTCCGTATCTTTGTATTGAGGAACGGAACGTTCTTGCAATATATCCGTCAAATGATAACTGCGGCAATTCATCCGCAAATTGCATTTTAACAAGTTTTTCATTCTCTTTAATCTTCAATTCCGCATTCTTCAAATCGTAATTGGATTCATAGAGTTCTTTCAAATGCTGTGTCAAAATATCGTCTTTATAATTTTCCCACCATTCAAGATTTAAATACATAATGGTATTTTGAGCATGCTCAATATCTTTTTTTGTCTGTCTTGCATTCGCCGGAATAAAGGTAAATGCAATAATTAAAAGGTAAATAAATATTTTTTTCATAATTAGTATTCCCAAAAATTTTCTTGTGCTATAATTACATCACAAGAAAACTATAATGTAAAGATGATAGAAAAAAATGTATAGAGAATACTTAAAAGGAAGAATCGGTTCACTAATATATATTACAGGTACCCTGATAAGAGGATTATCCACCCAGACGTTTACGGAAAAAGATTTTGGAATAACTCCGGATCAGTATGTAATTTTATATCTGTTGACAGAAAACGATGAAATTATGTATCAGCGCCAGCTGGCAGAAGTTATGTTCAAAGACAGGGCCAATATATCAAGAATAATTGATATAATGCACCAGAAAGGACTTATTGAAAAAGTTCCTGATTCAAACGGGAGAAAAATATACAAGCTTATTGTCACTCCGAAAGGCAAAGAGCTAAAAGATAAAATATTTCCTACGGATATAAATATACGAAAAATGATAAGGAACAATATAACGGAAGAAGAACTTGCCGTAACTTTCCGTACACTGGAAAAAATGAATATGAATATAAGAGACAGCGTTAAATTACAAATATAAAAGGAGATAAAAGTGGAAAAGGATAAAAAAGCCGAAGTTACAACGGAAGTTGAAGACACCCGCCCCGAATATATGAAAAAAAGAGTACTGGTTCCAAGCATAACTGCTATAATATTTTTGATTTGCGGAATTTTTTACTCAATACACTCTGTATATTACAAATCAACAGATGACGCATTTGTTGAAGGTCACGTTATCACAGTAGCACCGAGAGTCGCAGGTCCTGTACTAAATTTAAATATTGAAGATAACCAGGAAGTAAAAAAAGGCGATTTGCTGCTTGAAATAGACCCGAATGATTACAAGGCAAAGCTAAAAGAAACAAAAGCTAAACTGGAAGAAGCAAAAGCAGCTCTGGTCAATACAGAAAATCAGGTAACAAGAAGTTTGTCTGATTTAGATTTTGCAAAAGCAGAGTTTGACAGATACTCTAAAATGTACAAAAAAGGCATATCCTCAAAACAGGATTACGATGCAAGCCTTAACAAACTCACCTCGGCACAATCAAATAACAACTCAGCAAAAGCAAGATATGACGAAATTTCAGCCTCTATAAAAAGACTGGAAGCAGAAGTTGAACAGGATGAACTTAACCTTTCATACACAAAAATTTATGCAGCACAAAACGGGCTTGTAACAAACCGTACAGTTGAAGAGGGGAATTACGTTCAAATCGCCCAGCCCCTGTTCGCTATAGTGCCGGAAAAAATGTGGGTGGTCGCAAACTTCAAAGAAACACAGATTGCCAATATGAAAAAAGGACAGCCGGTTACAATCAAAATAGACACATACGGCGGTAAAAAATTTAAAGGAGAAGTAGACAGTATTCAGCGTTCAACAGGCGCAAGACAGAGTCTTTTTCCTCCGGAAAATGCTGTCGGCAGTTATGTAAAAATTGTTCAAAGAGTTCCGGTCAAAATTGTATTTAAAGAAGATATTTCAAAATACAATATAGTACCCGGAATGTCTGTAGTACCGGAGGTAAAGGTTAAATAAAATGCAAGCAGCCGTTATCTCAAAACCTCACCACGCACCGTTATGGCTTGTGGCATTTTCAATTCTTCTGCCGACATCATTTTCATGCCTTGCAACATCGGCAACTAATGTTGCAATCCCGCATATTTCCGGCTATTTCGGCTCAACAATTGATGAGGCAAACTGGATTATAACATCTTATATGATAGCAAACGCCTGTCTTATTCTAATGTCAGGCTGGATTGAGAGCGTTTTGGGAAGAAAACGTTTTTTGAAAATATTTATCGGAATATTTACAATAGGTTCACTTATTTGTGCAATGGCGCCTAACCTGAATTTAATGGTACTTGGACGGTTAATACAAGGTATCGGCGGAGGGCCGATGACACCTGTATCACAGGCTATTTTGCTTGCTGCATTTCCTCCTGATAAAAGAGGTATTGCAATGAGCTTGTACGGGCTTGCAGTAATGGTATTTGCCATTTTAGGCCCGACTTTCGGCGGCTTTATTGTTGATAACGCGGATTGGCAGTGGATTTATCTCGTTAATATTCCTGTGGGAATTCTTTCCATATCAATGGTTCATGCTAATATTGAAGAAATTGAAACCGAAAAACATCATACAAAAACTGACTTTCCGGGAATGGTTGCGCTTGTATTATGGCTTCTTTCAATGCAGGTTGTATTGGACAAGGGGCAGCAATACAACTGGTTTGATTGTGCCTGGATTTCATGGCTTGCAGGTTTTTCTGCGTGCGCACTTGCATTCTTTATTGTCTGGGAAATTGAATGCAAATCACCTTTGATTAATTTAAGATTATTCAAAGACAGAAACTTCCTAATTGGCACAATTTTAAGCGCATCAATTAATATGCTTGTATTTTCGAGCATTGTACTTATCCCGCAGTTTCTGCAGAATCTAATGGGTTATACTGCGATTTTAAGCGGATTTGCACTCGCGCCAAGGATAGTATCATGTGTATTAATGATGATTGCTATAAATCCGTTAATGAAAATTTTTGACAACAGGATATTAATAGCTCTCGGCTTTTTCTTTTTAGGTATTTCAATTTTATTTTTTATAAATCTGAACCTTAGTGTATCATTTATTTATATAGCTATTCCCCAGGTGCTTATGGGAGTTGGAGTTATTATGACATTTATCCCTGTATCGGCGTTAGTTTTAGGAACATTACCAAAATCAGAACTGACAAACGGAGCAAGTCTCCACAATTTATGTAAAAGTACAATGACTGCAGTAATAGCATCTGTAGCATCCACTCTTGTTGCCCGTCATGCGCAAATCCATCAGGTTTATCTGGTCAAAAATTTATCGAATTTCAACCTGATTTTTCAACAAAAATTCTCATCACTTGTGCACACATTTATGGCAAATGCCTCCGGAACCTTTGCCGGCACAAAGACAAACATGTATCTTTACAAATCACTTTTGACGCAATCACGTTTAATGGCTTATGTCGATGTTTTTACGATATTTGCACTGATAGCATTTTTGCTTATACCGTTTGCATTTTATTTAAAAACAAACACAGACAGCCAAAAATAAACTTGTCGTTTAATAATTTGCGAATTGTATAAAAGTTTTAATTTTCTCTTGTTTCTGGTAAAATAAAGAAACAAAAAATTGGGGGAGCCTATGGAATTCATTAATCTGATTTTATCTCATCTTGTAAGTTTTATAGAACATGTAATTACATATTTAGGACCGTTTGGTATAAGCCTGCTTATGGCAATAGAATCCTGTAATATACCGCTGCCGAGCGAAGCTATTCTGCCTTTTGCGGGATATATAGTAAGTAAGGGGGAAATGAACTTCCATGTAGCGGCGTGGGCAGGTGCTTTTGGATGTGTTCTGGGTTCAATCCCATCATATTATCTTGGCTACTTTGGCGGACGTCAGTTTATAGAAAAATACGGGAAATACTTTTTGATTTCTCATAAAGACCTTGAAGATGCTGATAAATGGGTAGAAAAATACGGCGACTGGGCATTTTTTATATGCAGAATGCTGCCGGTTATAAGAACATTTATCTCACTGCCTGCCGGAATTTTAAAAGCCAGAAAAAGAATATTTTTTACATTAACCTTTTTAGGTTCTCTTGTATGGAGTTATCTTCTGGTATATGTCGGCGTAAAATTCGGACAGAACATGGAAATGTTTAAACACCTCTGGCACAAGTTTGACATACTGATTGTACTGGTTGTTGCAGTACTAGGCGTTTTGTATATTTATAAACATTTCAAACATTTGAAAGAATCATAATAAAAAAAATACAGATTATGTATTTTTTATTACAGAATAGCTTATGTTGTTAATTCGTGATTAAGAAATTCGCGTTTGATATAAGTGGTGGTAAATATTATTTCCAATAAACTTTGAATTTTTCAATTTCTTCAAGAGTTTTGTGATAATCCCACTTGAAACAAATCGTCCTGTCATCAATATAAAGATAAGACGGCAATTTTATATTAGTAACATCTTTAAAAAATTTATCTATGTTGTTACTTATTAACCATTTAGTCGCAAGCATTAAATTTCTTGACGTAAAAAGGTACAGCTCTGCACTTTGAGATAAAGTTTCTAAAAATTCATAAGCCCCGGCTTTAATTTCAGGAATATAATTTTCATTAAATTTCTCTTTTCCATATTCATTTAATACTCCATCTAAATCTATAAGTATTTTTTTATTACACATAAAATTACCCTGCAAAATGGACTGTCATTCCTGTTAATAATGTACTCATAATAACATAATTGGAATATGAGTCAAGATATTAGACAAATATTATCAGATAATATAAAAAATCTGCGAATACAGAAAAAATTAAGCAGGGAAGAATTATCTTTGATTTTGGGAGTCGATAATTCTTATATTTCTAAACTTGAAAAAGGTAAAATAAATATTACTATAGATAAAATTGAAATGCTAGCTAATTATTTTGACACGGAAGTTTATATGTTGTTTAAAGATAACTCTTAAATAGCTTCTTTCATACTTCAATATTTTTTATAATTATAAATAGACGCCAATTATATGATTTTAAACACAAAAAGATGATATTAATTTTAAAAAATTAAAATTTACCGTGCGGTAAATTTTGCAGTAAAATTTGTTTCTGAGTATGTATTCTTTACCGTTCGGTAAAAAACTTGATTTTTCTATGAAAATATTGTAAAATTTTACCGATAGGTAAAAAATGAACATAACAGATACTAAAAAACTGGGAACATATATTAAAAATGCCCGTAAGGAACAACATCTTACACAAGCAGATTTGGCGATTGCTGCTAATGTCGGGGTAAGGTTTCTTGTTGACCTGGAAAACGGGAAAGAAACCGCACAAATTGGGAAAGTCATAACTGTTTGTCGTGCATTGGGGATTACAATAGATGTAAAATCTCCTTATGAAAAAATTTAAGAGGTAAATGTTGGGTAATTCTTTGAATGTATTTTTGAATGATAAACATATAGGAATATTAGAAAAAGACGGTAATGGCGGCGTAATTTTTCAATATTCGACCAATGCTGATAGAATCTTATCTTTGAGTTTGCAAATTCAAAATGAACCTTTTGATAATAAACAATGCAGAGGATTTTTTAACGGGTTGCTGCCTGAAAGTGAGCATACAAGAATTGCTATCGGGAAAAAATACGGGATTAATCCAAAAAACGATTTTTCAATTTTGCAAGCAATAGGTTATGACTGTGCGGGTGCTGTTTCATTTTTTGACAGTTCTGATGAACAAACACCTTCAAAATACTTGCAAGAAACTTATGAAATTGACTATACACCATTAGAAGAAAATGAACTTGAAAAATTTATAAATGAACTTCCCCAAAAACCATTAGCAACAGGGGTTGAAGATATGCGGTTATCTTTAGCGGGTGCTCAGGATAAAACCTCTGTAATAGTTGTTGACGGGCAAATAGGAATTCCCAAAAGTAATGTGCCGACAAGCCATATTTTAAAACCTGCAATAAACGGGTTTAATGAAACTATTGAAAATGAATTTATATGCATAAAAGCTGCTAAAGCATCGGGCATAAATGTTCCTGATGTCAAAATCGGTTATGCAAATAAAACAAAATACTTTTTAATTCAAAGATATGATAGAGAAATAATTAATAACAAAATAAAAAGAATTCATCAAGAAGATTTTTGTCAGGCCTCCAACATTCCAAGCGCATACAAATACCAATCTGAAGGCGGTGTTGATTTTAAAAGATGTTTCGAAATCTTAAGAGCTACATCTCAACCCGCAGTTGCAATTAACCAATTTATTCAATTAATGATCTTTAATTACTTGATAGGAAATAATGATGCACACGGCAAAAATTTTTCTATACTGCATTATGGCAATGGAGAAATAAAATTTGCACCTGCTTACGATATTCTGTGTTCTCATGTTTATCCTGAATTGTCAAATAAAATGGCAATGAAACTCGGCGGACATTATAAACATGATGAGATTTTATTAAGGCATTTTGAAAAACTGGCAAATGAAAATGATATCAGTTTTACTCAGTTAAAAAAAGTTATAAAAAATCAGTGCGAAACCCTCCCAATTATTGTTGAGGATGTGATAAACAGCTTTGACAATAAAATCGGAAAAGATATTCTATCGGTAGTACAAAAAAATTGCACTAAATTGTTAAAAGAATTTTAGTTTACCAAAATACAACAAAATGAAGTTGTGTTGTATTTTGAGGGTAAATGTATGTAGGTAGAGGTGAATTGATTTTTTGCAGGTGAAAGTTTTTGAATGCTATTTAAACGATATTTAAACACTGTTTAAATAATGAGGATGTGGAAAAATCCAAAAATTGACAAATTTTTGAGATTTTTCAAATCCGACTTTAGGTGTGTGAGCATCAGGTCGTGTGCTGGATAGCACACAACCTGATGCGAAACCGTTCCCCGCAGTTTGCGAGAAAAATGTCAATTTTTCCGCAAACTCAAGTGTTTAAATTTTGTGTCATTAGACTTTACTTTTTATAGGAAAGAATCAATCATTGTCTGTGATTAAGCGAGTTTAAAATGAATGTAGTACAACCTATAAAAAAGCTAGAAGATATTCAAAAGATTAAAAAATATTTGGCAAAAAAGCCAAGAGATGCACTGCTTTTTAGTTTCGGGATAAATACAGGACTTAGAATATCTGATATATTATCGCTTAATGTTGGGGATGTAAAAGGCAGGGATTATATTGAAATTAGAGAGAAAAAGACGAATAAGTATAAGAAATTTCCGCTTAATAGGTTTTTGAAAGAGGAGATTGATTTATTTGTAGAAGTATTGCCAGGGGGACAACCGCTTTTTTATACACAAAAACATTGCAGGCTTGATAGAGCACAGGCGTATAGAATTTTGAATAAGGCAGCACAAGCCGTCGGGGTGAAGGAGAGAATTGGAACACATACGCTGAGAAAGACATTCGGGTATCATCATTATAAAAAATATAATGATATAGTACTCCTGCAAAAAATCTTTAATCACTCCTCGCCATCAGTAACACTTCGTTACATCGGCATCGAACAAGACACAATCGATGAAAGTTATATGAATTTTTATTTATGATAAACTTATAAAAAAGGGGTTTATGGCATTAATAGAAACAGAGCTTGAAGTTATTAATATTAAGGATTTAAAAAATATTAAAATTCCTGATTATCAAAGACCATATTTTGGGAGTGTAGAGTCTGTAAATACTATGTAAAAACTCAAGATATTTTTTACATTTATGATTTAATCATTTTATTTAATGTTTTTAAAATTATATGCTCAGATATATTGTGCTTTTTACAAATCGCAAGGGCATATTTTTTTATTTTTTCTCCGTAATCATCTTCAATAGAAATAACAAAAGCTATTTGACCTATTAATTTATCATTATTAGTTTTATTTTTAACTATACTGAAATAAAGTTCTTTTCGGATGTTTCTTTTTAATTCTTTAGAAACTTTTATTTGATTATTATTAATAGTTATACCTGTAACTTTTTTATGCCAAGGTTCTATGATAAATTTTGTTTTTCTTGTATTAATTTGTAAATTAAAAGATTTTGAACGGTAAGGTGATATTAAATTTTCTATATTTTCTTTGATTGTCATTAGTTCTTGTTTATTATTTGAAGAAAAAAACAAATCATCCGCATATCTAGTATATTTAATATCTCTTTCTTTACAATAATAACTAATGCTATCATCTAGCTGAGAGCAAACTAAATTCGATAAATATGGAGAACAAATTCCACCTTGAGGAAGCTCTTTGCAATAAGTGCATAATTCTGCTAAAATTTCAGATATTTTCTCAGAATAACCTATATCAATGAATAAATCTCTTATTTTATCATATTTAATACTTTGAAAAAAATTACAAAAATCGAACTTCAAAAGATATGAGCTATTTTGATGAATCTTTGCATTTTCCAACAAACCATTTTTGCCTTTTACAAAAGCCATTGCTGCGTCGGAGCAAGGAATTTTTTCTAAAATTTCTTTTAGTATAATTTTTTGAGCCATTCTTAAATATTTTTTTGGAGCATTAATTATTCTTTTATCTTTAGAATGTTTTTTAGGAATTTTAAATGAGACATATTGTAAAGATTTTAACATGAAAAACTTATTCAACTGCTTATTAGTAAAAAGAAGCAAATGATTTAAGTCATTCATATTATCTAATTTTGGAAGTTTTAATAATTCAAGTTTATCCATGATTATAAAAAAAATCGTTATTTTTCTTACTTAGTACGGTTTTAAAAATTGAGCAAAGACTTTTGCGAGATTTTTAAAACCGGACTGTGTCTTCCAACAGTCTTTAATTATCTTTACGAAGACGCCATCATCCTCAGACAAAATTTATTTTATACAATTTTGTTATATCTAAGAAAAATAACGATTAATATCTACAACCTATTATAGCTGAAATTATTTCATTGTAAATATCTTTATCATTTCTATTTAAAATTTCACAGATAATATTTTCTGCTTTTTTAGTTATACGAATTTTATCATCAACTTTTTTGATAAAATTTTCATTAAACAATAATTTTTTTGTTGATGTGAATATTGTATCAAAAAAATTTACATCTTTATTTAAATAATCAACAAGTAAATATCTAGTGTAATTAGATAATTTAACTAGAGAAATTTCTTTGAAAAAGTATATTAATAATGCAATAAAATAAAATAATCCCATTAAATTATCAATACTTCTTGTATTTTTATTTCTTATAGCAACTTCTTTAAATTTAGATTTTAATTTCTTGACTAACGAACTCTTATTTGAATTATTATAATAATATACTGAATTTATAAATTTTTTCTCCATATATTTTATTGGACCAAGACTTATAAATGATTTCGAATTTCTGAAATTTTCATGGTTCAAAATTATCAACTTATTTTTTAATTCCTCAGCATTAGTAAAAGCACCTAATTCACAAACGGACCCCCAACTTTCACAAGCAATGCATATAAAATCAACTTGAGACGCTAACCAATTTTCTAAAGTTAAATAATCAGCATTTTTATTCATTTTAAAATAATCTTCAAAAATAGCTTCTGGATAGAAAATTCTAACAAAAGGAACTCGTTCAAAATTTTCTTTTAAAAAATTTCTTAAATTTAGTTCCTCGGTACTACCACCACAAAGGAATATATCTACTTGATTTTTCTGAAAATCTGTATAAATAAATTCGTAAATTTTTACTAATAAATCAATTTCTTTAATAGAAGGTTTATCACCATAATTTATTGCAACTGTCATTTTTTTATAATACACAAAAAATTCTTTTTTAGAAACCTAATTAATCATAAAAATGGAGGATTTACCAAGTTTACATTTCTTAATATATTTAATATAAAATGAGGTATAGTATGGGTTTTGATTTGAAAGAATTTGAAAATAAGCTATGGAAGACAGCTGATGATTTACGTGCTAATTCTAGTTTGAAATATAATGAGTTTTCTACTCCTGTATTAGGATTGATATTTTTGCGTTTTGCAGATTATCGTTTTCAAAAAGCAAAACCTGAGATAGAAAAATTAAAATCAACCGCCTCTCGTAGAGCGTTTGATGAGAAAAATGCTTATCAAGCAAGAGGAGTTTTATTTGTACCCGAAGAAGCCTCTTTTAAATATCTTTTAAATCTTCCTGAAGGTGAAAGTGCAGGTAGCGCACTAAACAAAGCTATGTCATTAATGGAAAACGAAAACTCTATTCTTAAAGGAGTTTTGCCTAAAAATTATTTAAGAATTCCTGATGACTTATTAGTTTCAACAATGAAAGTCTTTAATGATGTTGAGTTCGATCGCAACAATGGTGATATATTTGGCAAGGTTTATGAATTCTTCTTAGGGAAATTTGCAAGCTCAGAAGGACAAAAAGGTGGAGAATTCTATACACCTACATGTTTGGTAAAACTACTTGTTGAAAT
>CALVCJ010000029.1 GCA_944326015.1 Candidatus Gastranaerophilales bacterium | reverse complement strand
TATTTAACTTTCCCATTATTGCTCCTTTCATACTTAAGATTATTATATAGTTATGTTATCACATTTTTGATTTTTTTCAAGTCTACAGCGCGGGGACTTATATAGTAAATTCCGCTAAAAAATGGTTGAAATTGTCACCCTGAACTAGTTTTAGGTCCTCGTTGATTTGAGATGCTTAAACAAGTTCAGCATGACAGTATTACGCATATTTAGTGGGAACTTGTATATTATTCCAGCAGGGTTGCAGAAGCATAGCGTTAATATAAGAGAATATATCTTATTATTTTCAATAGGCTGGATTCTTTCGCCTAACGGCCCAGAATGACAAATCTTTTTTCTTTTGTTACTGAAACAAGCTTTTTGCGAGTCTTTATAGATGCGCGAATAAATATATAACAAATTTATTAAAATAAACTAAAGATAATAGCCTAATTAAACAAAACTCCTGCAATTGCTGCAGACATGTAACAGGTCAGAGTCCCGCAAATTAAAGCACGAACACCAAGTCTTGCAAGATTTTTTCGCTGGTTTGGAGCAAGTTCACCGATACCGCCTAATTGAATTGCAATAGAGCCAAAATTCCCAAAACTACACAATGCAAAACTCGCAATTAAAAAACTTTTATCCGATAAAATCACAGGTAAATGTGTCATATCAAAATATGCTACCATTTCATTTAAGACTAGTTTTGTTCCCATTAAACTTCCAACAGTTGTAGCCTCACTCATCGGAACTCCCATAAAATAAGCAAATACAGCAAATATTTTACCAAGAATAAGTTTCAAAGAAAGATGAGTTAAATCAAAAGATGCAAAATTAATATGCATATATTTAACTATTAAATTTCCTGCACATCCTAAGAACCAGTCAATCATAGCAACAAGTGCAACAAGTGCTAAAATCATAGCAACAACATTAATTGCTACTTTCATACCTTCGGATGCTCCAGCAGAAATTGCATCAAACACATTTATATAAGGCTTTTTCCGTTTACTGTAAGTTATTTTAATATCCTCACTTGTTTCCGGTGTTGAAGTTTCTGGATAAACAATTTTCGAAATAACAAGTGCACCAGGTGCAGCCATAATTGATGCCGCAAGAAGATACTGTGCAGGAATTCCCATACCAATATAAATAGGCATTGTTGCACCTGAAATACAAGCCATACTTCCTGCCATTGAGGCAAGAAGTTCTGAACGTGTTAATTTAGTGAGATACGGTCTAATCATAATTTGAGCGGCGATCTGACCAACAAATGCACTTGCGACATTTGATAAAGCCTCTGCTCCGCTTACATTCATTAATTTATTCATAGCTTTACCAAAAAGCGGAACAATTCTTTGCATAATTCCATAATAGTAAAGCAAGTTCACAAGAATCATCATAAAAATTAAAGAGGCAACAAGCTGCAAGGCAAATACCTGGGCCCCATCCCCGAATACAGCCGTAATTTTATGCTCCGTCATTAAAGGACCGAAAACAAATGATCCCCCTTCTTTTGCAAAAACAAGAATTTTTTGGATAAATAACCCAATATTATAAAATATTGCACGTCCCAAAGGAACTTTAAAAATAAAAAGTGCAAGGACAATCTGTAATAAAAACCCCATGCCAACTGTTTTGTAATTGATTGCCTTACGGTTATTTGACATTACATAAGCTATTCCAAAAATCAAAACTATCCCGATTAATCCAAAAAATCTATTCATATTTTTACCTTTTAAACAAGTTGCTTATTCAATTTTACTTAAAAATAATGTAAAAAACTGTAATTATTAAAAAAAACTTTACTTAATATTTTGTTACAAAACAGCATAATAATGTTGAAAAAAATCATATCAGCATTTTACTATATATACAGGGATAAATTTTCTGCCCTGAATTTAACAGTAAAAACAATTTTTATAAATCAGGACAAGGTGTAAATATGCGTGTAAATTCAATTATGCCTATGCATCAGGCAGTTGGAACCAGGAAAAACAATCCAATACAGTCTTCAAATCAAACATCATCTGTTTCTATAAGTGTGCCCCCCCCCCGAATTAAACACGGCATGTTTTTAACATTCACAGGCAGTGATAAAAATATAAGAGAGTTTGCTTCTTACGGTTCAGAAAACAAAAGATACGGCTATGCTGCCGGCGGACTAGGCGTTGTTACATATGAAGCTCCAGTAAGCTGGAGATTACATGAACATGCTGACGTTAGAGATTTTTCGCCATATCACGGATATGATAACTTTGATGGCGGAATTAAAATCGTCAAACTAAAAAAAGATAAAAACGGCAATTATTTAACTAATTACAGTATAAGTGAATTTTACCATGCCAATGCTGAGGAAACTCTGGATGATTTTATAAAAAGAAATAAAATAGAATTGCAGGAAGGTGAAAAACTTTCTTTTGTATTACAACATCCGCCAAATGATCAGGGGATATCCCAAATAGAAATACTTGAAGATACAGGAATACGTGGATCAGTTACCAGACCTTCGGTTAAAACTATTTTTGAAACTGAAACAATACCCTATAGACTTTTCAGAGGCGTAAGTGTACAAGATACAGTAGAACTTGAAATTGAAAAATATAAACAAAAAGTTCTTAGTGAAGTTCAAAAACCTTTTATTGAAAAATACAATACAGAACTTTATGAAAAATATAAAGATAAACTTAATGAAGCAACTCAAAAGGATAAAGCTGCAACAGAACAGGCTAAAAAAGAAGCTGAAATCGTAAGACAACGTACTCCTAAAGCTGCTTACGAAGTAACTGAAATTTTTAACGAAAGACAAAAAGTTGAAGCTGAAATAAAAAAAGAACTTGATGGATTAATTAAAAAAAATCCTGAAATCAAAAAACAATATGAAACACGCTTAAATACTCCGGAAGTTCAGGAATATATAGCAAAAATCAAATCACACGCAGCTCCTGAAAAAGCAGAAAGAAACGCGGCTTACTTTATACATACAGAAGGTCTTGCGCGATTTGACAGACCATACGGCAGTGACAAAGCATATTATGCTTCAAGTGCAGATGTACAAATTAATGGGAAACTACAGACAATCAATACAGATCTTGCATATGCAGATAACTGTAGAGCATTTGTTGATGCGGTGCCACAATTAAACAGTGAAAAGCATGGATATTATAATCCGGCAAACTGGTGGCTGCATGACAGACCTGCATTTATGACATTAAATTACATTGCTAATGAATCTGCTTTCGGCAATGAATATTATACAGGTGTAAAAGTCGACTCAAGATTCCATAATCCTGGCAGAGACTATCAGGGTGCTGTTAGCAATCCATTTGATTTCTTTAGAATGATTGCAACAAAAGAAGATGTTGAAAATCTAAGAAAACATCCGCAGGCAGCTAAACTACGTGACATAGAAGCCCACTGGGCAACAGCAACCGCACAAGAAAAAAGTTTTGTTGATCAGATTTTACAACCATTCATGGCAAACTTTCTGGATGATTTTGTAAACAATGTAACCGGTGAACGTACATACAATATTTCAATGGTTCCTATAGCAGGAACAAATATCAATCCGGCAAATACATCATGCGGTACTGTTTCAATAAATTACGGCAAAGAAATGAAGTCTCTGGAAACTCCAGAGATTGCACAATTCTTAACAACTAAACTCGCAAATACAAAAACAACTGATATCACAAATGGCAGTACTCCGGCTAATTTAAGACTTAATGATCCTACAGCAACGTTTTGCCGGGGAAACCATATTAACGGCCTCACGAAACTAAAAGATGGATTTACGACTTATGAATATAAACCAGTTTATGACGAAGCCGGAAAACTTATATCCGATAATATCGAAGAAATTTTGAAAGCTAAACAGGCAAATACAAGATGGCTTCTTGATTCTTTAAGCAGAGCTTATGATCAAACCGGTTCGCAGGGGCTTACGCAAATGTTTTTCAGTCCAATGCAGATATCAAAAGATAATTCAAGCGTAATTGGACATTTATCAAGATATCAGGAAGGTGATATACTCTATATGGGCTGGGGAAGACCTGATCCTCAAAAGGGTTATCCTTCAACATTCCAAGCTTTTCTGGACTTTCTAAAAGATCCTAATATTGATAAAGAAGTAAAAAAACACACAAAATTGATAGTCGGGGCCGGTGTCTGGGAAGACTATGCAGATGATTATAAATGGGTAAAAGATATAATACGACAAATAGAAGAACTTGACGGTGGAATTTATAAAGGCAATGCCTGCTATGTCAATGGATTTTTCTCAAATAGACTTGTAGGCTGCGCAACTTATTCCATTTTCACATCAAGGTTTGAACCATGCGGGATCACTCCTCTAGAATCATTTGCAGCCGGTACACCTGTAATTTCAAACGGTACAGGCGGAGCGTCTGATTTCATAGCACCTTCAAGAGGCTATTTAACAAAACATCCTTATCTGAGAAATCCTGGAGATCTAAATATAACCCCTGAAAAACTCTCCGGCAAAACTCCTGAAGAAATCGGCAAAACTATTGACGCAGAAAGAATGTTTGCAAACGCAGCAGAAGTAAAAGAATGTATACAAGCATCTGTTTCCGACTACACAATAAAATCTGAAAAAGGTAAACCTTCCAGATATGCCGAAATGGTACGGGATTCACTACAACAAAAAATTGACTGGCATGAAAACAAGGCCTATAACGGAGGTAAAAGTGCAAACGAACGTTATATGACAGAAGTTTTTGAAATTGATAAGGGAATGAATGCCAGAAATCATAATAAATTAAAACGCTTGACAAGAGAATTCGGTACAGCTACAGAAGACATTATTAAAAAGGCAAAAAATAAATGGACAAAAATCATTGTAGGAATAGGACTTGGTGTTGCTGCTATTGGAACAGGGACTTATGCTTATTTTAAATATAATGAAAACCAAAAAACTAAAACAATATCAAATACAACAGAAAACAACATAAATAACTCAAATATTCCTATGCAGCTCCAGAGACCTACAATAAACAAAATAGCTTAATCTTTATTTAAAAGATCAATTAAATCATAAATTACGATGAATCTTTCAATAATTTCATCGTAGGTTTTTGCAGACATCAATGATTTAAATAAAAAACCAAACGGCATTGGACATTTCTGTTTCAATGCAATTAGAACTACATTATCTTTATACGACAGAGAAAAACTTTTGGCAGAATAAGCTGCTGCTATTTTTTTTATTACCTGCCAGAAATCATTATTGATAAAATTTATACAATCTTCATTCTTTGCAAAAACATATAAATACCGGTTGAATTCATCAATATTGGGATTGAATTGTCTGTAATTATTATATTTTTTTTCATTTTTTGAAAACATAATCACATGATTATTTATGGATTTTTCAAGTTCAAGCTGAATTATAGTTCCATTAAACAGTTGAGGCTTAACATCCCCTTTTACAGGCATGGTTAATTCAGTTTCCGAAATAATGATATTTGTACGATTGTAAAATCCGAAATAACTCCTTTTATCATCACGTTCATCAAAATTATGAAATAAGTGTGAATCCAAAATATTGTCTGTATTGTGATTTTTCGGCCATGCTTTGAAATTTGCGACAGGCACAAGAAATAATGGTAACACTTTTTCAACAAATGTATTATTATAAACTTTACCGGCTGTAATAAAATTAATTATACCTTTAATAATAAAGGTATACATTAAAAATAAAAGAACAGGAAAAAATAGAGGATTAAATTTCCCGGATAACAAAACCAAAATAAATAAATATGCAAAAAAACAACCTACTATAAAAAATATAAGAGAGGATAAAAATGTTTTCTTGATAAGTTTGCATCTTGAAACCTCTAGATCATAAACTACAGGTTTTATTTTTTTTTCGAAATATTGATAATAAATTTCTTTTTTGTTACCCATAAAATTTATTTTAGCACACTATATAAAAAATGACATAAAACTATCCACAAAGGGATGAATATATGTATTTTTAATATATAATTAAATAAAGATACTAACATAAGGAGTACAACATGAGCTTACAGACAGCTGAACAATTTGAAGAAAACGAACAATATGATCAAGCCTATGAAGAATATAAAAAACTTTATGAAAGAAATCCGAAAGATTTAAGTCTGTTGGAAAGATTAGGGCATATTTCCATGCTTCTTGACAACAAAGAACAAGCTGCAGAATATTATTCAAAAATTCTTGAGGCTGATGCCACAAATACTCTTGCCTATGAACAGTTAATGGATATATATGTTACGACAGACAAATATAAATATTATATTTATAGAGGAAATATGCACGCAGTTGAACACAAATTTGAGCACGCAATAAACGATTATAAAAAAGCT
This sequence comes from Candidatus Gastranaerophilales bacterium, assembly GCA_944326015.1. Classification (GTDB taxonomy): domain Bacteria; phylum Cyanobacteriota; class Vampirovibrionia; order Gastranaerophilales; family Gastranaerophilaceae; genus Stercorousia. Next base: position 18,007 of record CALVCJ010000029.1, on the reverse strand, counting down.
GTAAACTGCGCGCTGGAAGACAAAGATATGCTCTCTGCAAGATTTGTATTAGGAACTCTTTATGAACAAGAAGGGAATAACTTAAAAGCTATTGATGAATATTTAAAGGTTATCGAACATAATGATACACATGAAGATGTATATTTAAGACTTGCAAACCTTTACCTGAAAGAAAAAGCACTGCCAAGTGCGGTGGATGCACTTGAAAGAGCCATAAAAACAGGATTTGACACTATTAATATAAAAGAACAGCTTGCCGATTTGTATTTAAGAAACGGAAATCCCGAAAAAGCTTTAGAAGTAACTTCAGATGAATTAACAAAAGTAAAATGCCTGCTGGATATGGATAGAAAATCTTATGCTTTTGAAAAATTAGAAAAAATGGAAGGACAATACAATCATATTCCACAATTCCATTCTCTGAAAGCACAGTATTATTACATGAACAAAGAATATGACAAAGCTGTTGAATGTGTTAACGAATTTGAAAATTTAGAAAAAAACTCACCGCTGATATATCAAATGCGTGCACTTATCTATGAAGAAAAAAAAGACGATTTTAATGCCCATCTCAACTGGGGTAAATATAATCTTGTCAGAGGCAATAAAGACATTGCAATTAATGAATATCTAAACGCATACCAACTTAAAAATGATGATTTAGCAATTTTAAACACTCTTGCAGTGCTTTTGGAAGAATCAGGCGACAAAAACCAAGCAATGGAATTTTACGAAAAAATTTCAAAAATTGATGAAAATAATAAAAAGTCATTGCAAAAACTGGCTGAATTCAGAGAAAGTATTGGAGATTACAAAACTGCAGCTGAATATCTATTAAAGCTTTATCATCTAGATAAAAGAAACGCCGCAACTCTAAGAAAACTCGGGACAACTTATGAAAAACTGAGGAATAAATCTGCAGCCATTGAGTGTTACGAAAAATACCTTGAAATCGGTAAAGGAAATCCTGATTACTCTAAAATTCAGCACAAACTGGAAAAACTGAACAACACAGAAATGCAGGAAGAAGAAGGTTTCATAGATAAAATTATGAAATGGTTTAATAAAGATTAATCACCTTATCCGCCAATTGTTTGCTGTTTAGGCTCAATATCTTCAAATCTGAATTTTTTACGGTCAGCAATTAAATCAGAAAAGTCAAAATCATTATAGGGAACAGTTCTGCGACCTTCTTTAACAGGTTCACCATTTTTGTATGGTATTATCATAAGTTGATTTTCATCATCAAAATCTGTTATTACTCTTTCTATTATATTACCGTAATCATCATACTTTGTAAATTCACAAATTCTACCCGTCTTATAGTCAAAAGATATATCGTATTTTGAAGAAAATGATTTTTTCCCAAATTTTTTACCAACATTTTTCATTATCATATCACGTATTTCATTAAACTGCTGTTCCGAAATATTTTTACCGCTGCAATTATACGTTAATTCTCCTGTATTTTTATCTAAGTGTTTAATTAGTCTACCATCCGGCAGATTAATTAATTCAATAATGGAGCTTTCATTATCAATTTTACTATATACAGGCTCCCCACCGCCGATACTTAAAGAAAATACTGTTTTTTTATTTTCAGGATCCTTGCCAGTATAAGTAAACCAACCGTTACCAATATCTCGTTTTAAAGCTTTTTTGCTGCCTGAACGGAAAAATTCTTTTGTATCATCTTTGAGGATATGCGGAATACTGTTTAAATGTTTAGCTTTTAATCTTTCATAACCTTTCGGGAGCAATTTATCCAGTACTTCTTGTCTAAGTCTATCAAATTCTTCTCTAGATACAGTTTCTCTTTTAGCGCTCCTTAGTAGAGGCTTATCAAGATCGCCTATCAGCTTTTGACGATAAATGGTACTTGAGCCGTCAGGATATATGAATGCAGTATAATAAAACATATCGTTTCTATCTGCAATATTTTCATTGACACAATTAGCAATACCATCATTTACGTGCTGATATACAGGAACATTATCAGCATTAAAAATTTTTGTAGTAAAAAACTTACCAGTAACATTATCAGTTCCATTGATAGTACCGGAATCTGTTCCTTGTCTGAACCACAATACACAATCATTGTCAAGTTTATGCGTATAATCTTTAAATCCCTCATATCTTGCAAATGATCTGCCAGATGTTTCACATTCTAAATAATAACCAAGCGAATCTCTGAACTCTGTTCTTTTATAATCAAAATTCATTTTTCCGTTGTTTTCTAAAGATGATGGGGCTACATGCACATCGTTCAAACCCTTGGAAACATCAGCATCTTTATCCTGTTTTTGTACATCCGAAATATTCAAGTCTTGAGAAGTTTCAGATTTGGAATTTACCTCAGTTGTATCAGGAACAGATTTTTCAGACTGTTTTGTTGATGTTGGAACTTCAGATGCTGAATTTCTATTAGGATGAATCTTCGCGTCGTCAACATTTTTAACAGCTTTATCAACATGACGCCACCAGTTATTTCTATGACCTATTATACCGACTGCAATTACGCCTGCAAGAGCCGTAGCACCAATCATGTACTTCGCAGAATCACTTAATTTTTTATCGGCTTTATTGTCATTATAAATTTCTTTATTTTTTGTTTCCTTACTCTGAATAGCTCTTGTTGTCTGAACTTCGTTAACACTTCTCAAAGACATAAACTATACCTTTCATATTTTTCCCTATATTAAAATAAAAAAATAAAAAACTATAATATTGCTGTTACAAATAATCTTTACTAAGAAATATTAAGCTAAAACAAAGTACCTAACATTCCTGCGTACATCTGGAAAAATGCAACTGCAATAAAAAGAACAGTACCACCCAAAATAACTATTAACGCCGGTTCAAAAAGTTTCATTAACGCATCAAGTGCTATATCGACTTTTTTATCAAGAACTTCAGCAGCGTCATGAAACATTTTACCGAGTGTACCTGACTTTTCACCTGTCGCAATCATAGTTATCAACGCATGAGGAATAGCACAAGTACGACTGAATGCTTCTGACAAAGAATACCCATTTTTTACATAACGTAAAGCAGCAGTAATTCTGTTTTTTATTGTATAATTCCCGACAGTTTTCTTAGAAAGCTCCAATCCTGACATTATTGGCAATCCTGCATCATAAGAAATTTGCAAAACAGTCATAAAATTTGAAAGATTTATGTGTTGAATAAAATCAGAAACAACAGGTACGCGTAATATAAATTCATCCCATCTACTTTTAAATTGTGGATTTTTGAATAATGCAGTCATAGCTCCGCATGCCGCACCGAAACAGATCAAAATAAACCACCAAAAATTTCCGACAAAACTGCAAATCCCTACTAACATAGATGCCAAAAAAGGCAATTCTGCACCATTAAATGTAAAAACACTCATAAAAGCAGGAAAAACAAACTTAGAAAATAAGATTAACACTCCTAGCATTATCAATATTAAAACCGCCGGATATATTGATGCACTTATAATTTTTTCTTTTACTCTATTCTGTTTATTTAAAAGAACGAGCATTCGTAAAAGTGCTGAATCCAACTCTCCAGAGTCTTCACCGGTTTTTATTACAGCAGTATACACAGGCCCAAAAATTTTCCCATACAATGAATCAAGTGCTTGCGCAAATGTCAGGCCTGATATTATTGCATTTTTAAGATTTAAACAAACATCTTTTAACTTTATTTTAGGCGTATTTGTCTCAAGAGTAGCGAGAGCCTCTATAATTGCGATTCCTGATGATAAAAGGACTTGCAGTTCCGAGGTAAACATTATTTTTTCATCAAGACTTAAAAAAGAAATCTCACTAACATGCTTTTTCGTATCAGACGTATTTTCTACCCGAAAATCCTCATCAATAATTGTTTCAATATAAACTTTAGTAGGAACAAAACCGAGTTTTCGAATTCTATCTCTGGCATCACGTATACTGGATGCCTCTATTTCACCTTTTACAATCTGATTATTATTATTTAATGCATTATATTTATATTTTGCCATAAACTAATTCCAATATATAATTTATACTATTTTTATAAAAATAGCAAGTAAAAAACTGGATTGGATACAAATGCACAAAATATCTTTTAATCGCTAATAAGCCTAAACAACTTAATCAAAAAATCCCGTCTTAATTTAAGGCGGGATTATAAATTCATTGGACAACTTCAGACGTTTCACTTTGCTCTTTTTTGCCCCTTTTGCCCTTTTTATCAAATGTGATTTTATCATCCACAAGCTTTATTACAATTGTGTCACCCGGGGCATACTTTCCTGAAAGAATTTCCTCGGCAAGCATATCTTCAATTTTGCGCTGTATCAATCTTCTCAGTGGTCTAGCACCATATGCTTCTGAATATCCATTCTTTGCGAGATGATCTTTTACTTCATCTGTTACCTCAATCGAAAGTTCACGTTCAGCTAATCGTTTGAACAAATCTTTCAGCATCAAATCAACAATCTGTCTAATCTCTTCCTGAGATAGATGAGAGAATACAATTGTTTCATCAATACGGTTCAAGAATTCCGGTCTAAAAGCCTTTTTCATTTCTTCAGTAACAGTTTCTTTGAGTTTTTCATATTTGTCTTTTGATTCATCATCACTTGTCGAAAAGCCCAATCTAGATGTCGATGTTATCATACTTGCACCAACGTTAGATGTCATAATAATTATTGTATTTTTGAAGTTGACATGACGCCCCTTAGCATCAGTCAGACGTCCATCATCAAGTATTTGAAGCATTATATTAAATACATCAGGATGAGCCTTTTCAATTTCATCAAAAAGAATTACGCTGTAAGGTTTTTTACGGACAAGTTCTGTTAAATGCCCGCCATCATCATAACCTACATATCCTGGAGGAGAACCGATGAGTTTTGCAGTTGAATGTTTTTCCATAAATTCAGACATATCAACTCTTATCATATTATCTTCCGAACCAAACACAGCCTCAGCGAGCGCCTTAGCGAGTTCAGTTTTACCAACACCTGTAGGGCCGCAGAAAATAAAACTTCCTATTGGTCTATTGGGACTTTTCAAACCGACTCGGGCTCTTCTAATAGCTTTTGAAATAGCGACAACAGCATCATGCTGACCAATAACTCTTTCATGGAGTGTATCCTCAAGTTTCAAAAGTCTTTCACTTTCGCCTTCTGTCAACTTGGTAACAGGAACACCTGTCATGGTTGAAATTACTTCAGCTACATTTTCCTGTGTAACAGTTGGCTTATTAGCTTCATGTTCTTCACGGTATTTTTGAGCCAACTCACGGATTTTTTCTTTTAAATCCGCTTCGTCATCTCTTAACTGAGAAGCTTTTTCAAAATCCTGACTTCTAATTGCATCTTCCTTTTCTTTTATTAATGCTCTCAGTTCTTTCTCAAGCTCTTTACCTTCTGGCGAAAGATTAGAAACCTTCAATCGAACTTTTGAAGACGCTTCATCAATAACATCAATTGCTTTATCAGGCAAAAATCTATCTGTGATATACTTATTTGACAGTTTTACCGCAGCAACAATAGCTTCGTCTGAAATTATCAATTTATGATGTTCTTCATATTTTGGTTTCAAACCTTTAATAATTTCAATAGATTCGTCCTCAGTGGGTTCATCAATAATTACAGGCTGAAATCGTCTTTCAAGAGCCGAATCTTTTTCAACATATTTTCTGTATTCATCAAGAGTTGTAGCACCGATTACCTGAATTTCTCCTCGTGACAAAGCAGGTTTTAAAATATTTGCAGCATCAATAGCGCCTTCAGCAGCACCTGCCCCTATAAGTGTATGCATTTCATCAATAACAAGAATAATATTGCCTGCCTGACGAATTTCATCCATAATTTTTTTCAGGCGTTCTTCAAATTCCCCGCGGTATTTAGTACCGGCAACAAGAAGTCCCATATCAAGCTGAATAACTTTTTTACCGTCTAAGATATCGGGAACTTCAGCGTTAACAATTCTTGTTGCAAGCCCTTCTGCAACTGCAGTTTTACCAACACCAGGTTCACCTATTAAAACAGGGTTGTTCTTTGTACGGCGTGCAAGAATCTGAATAACACGTTCAATTTCTTTCTCTCGGCCTACGACAGGGTCAAGTCGACGTTCCTGGGCAGCAAGAGTCAAATCTCTACCAAACTCATCAAGACTTGGCGTTTTTGTTTTCCCGCCGGAAGAAGACGATGAACCGGAACTACCGGAAGACACAGTCTGTGGCTTTGATTCTCCAAGCATCTTTACAACATTTGTTCTGACTTTGTTTAAATCAACACCTAAATTTTCAAGAACACGTGCAGCAACACCTTCGCCTTCTCTTATTAAACCTAATAAAAGATGTTCTGTACCTATATAATTATGCCCAAGCTGTCTTGCCTCATCCCATGACAATTCAAGAACCCGTTTTGCCCTCGGTGTAAAAGGAATTTCTACAGCAACAAAGCCTGAACCCCTTCCTATAATTTTTTCAACTTCAGCTCTTGCATCTTTTAAGGTAACCCCCATAGATTTAAGAGTCTTTGCGGCAACCCCCGTACCTTCACCGATAAGCCCGAGAAGCACTTGCTCTGTCCCGACAAAATTGTGTCCAAGCCTGCGTGCTTCTTCCTGAGCCAACATTATAACTTTTATAGCTTTTTCCGTAAAACGTTCGAACATTAATTACTCCTATCTCTCTCTCAAATTTATACTATATATTTTACATAAAAAATAAAAAAGTTTCAAGTGGTAAATAGTGTGGCATATGTTCAAGTTTACGTCAAACAGTATTGACAAATTCCTAAAAATCGTAAATAATAAATTTATAAGAAAAAGTCAGGAGGATGAAAATGATGATTAGAGAAGCTTTCAGTTGCCCCCCCCCCGACAGAATAAGGAGTTAGCAAGGGGTTACCGGATTTTAATATTAAGGCTAACGGATGTCAAGAAGTCCGGAAGTCAGGCTTATTTAGATGGTAATAAGACAGGAAGGTATGAGGGTAAGCTATTATCAGTAAATAGCCTATCTTCCAATAATCAACCCTCACTCCGGCCATCTGCCACAGAAAAACGAGTAATATTTCATTCTGAACTTGGTTCAGCATCACATGATAAAAGAGGCGGACATTCTCAGTCGCTATACGAAAGAATCCAGACTTTTGAAAATAATAAAAAATATTCTGCTGGGATCGCTTCGATTACAAAAATATATAGACTTGAAAAAAATATAGATATCTGTTATTATAGTGATATAGAACATCACAATAATAATGGTAATTTAATTAAAAAACATTTTGTTTTTTCGCTGGAAAAGGTGGTTGCTAACATACTGACCTCCAGCAATGTCCGGCGAGCAGCATTTACTCTCGCCGAAGTCTTAATTACTCTCGGAATTATCGGCATTGTGGCGGCGATGACTTTACCGGTGCTGATTGCAAATTATAGAGAAAAAGAAATAATTGCAAAAGCTAAAAAAAATTATTCTATTGCTATGCAAGCATTTCAACTTGCTCAAGCTGAAGCCGAAAGCCCGGGGGATAACTCTGTGATATATACAGGAGCAACAACTGCTGATGATGTTGCCAAAGCTTTTTCAAAGTATGTAAAAGGCGGCCAGCTATGCCTTTCCAATTCAAAAGACGGTATATGTAAAGATTTAAATTATAAAGTTTTATATTCTGCCTATAAAAACAAATACGGCAAATTGTACCCGCCTGCAATTATTTTGCCGGACGGAGGAGTATTATTTATAGGTTTAAGTGAATTTAAATGCCAAAAGACTGAAACTTCTGGTCCTCTTCTTGATTCAGATGGCAATATAATGTACAATCCCGACGGAACGGTGAAAAAGTGGCATGATTTCCGTGATAGTTGCGGTAATATAACTATTGACATAAATGGAGCAAAGAAACCCAACAAAGCAGGATATGATGTCTTTCAATTTACTGTTTGGAGTAATCGCACCGGCAAAGCCCAATGGGATGTTATGGGAAGCTCAAGTTTGTTTAGTATCTTAAGCGGTGGAAAACTAAAATATAATACTAACAAATAAATACTTTATTACGTTTACACTAAAAAATCTAAACTGACATATAAGTCCCGTATATTATGACTTGAATAATTTTCAACTTTATTGTATATTTGCAAGTATAAATGGGGTATATGCGTGGAAAAAGATTACCTGGATTTAGACTCAATAGCTAAAGAATGTAACCTGTTTGATGCCTCCGACATCAATTCTGTCGTCCGAAAAATTCAGTCTCTTGATGAAAAATATGAACATGACAATCTTGTTAAAATTTATAATTATTTTTTAACAGTATCAAAAAAACCTGAAATATTAACAGCTGTAATTCAATGCTCGGACAGACTCAGAGATATATCAAGTTTGAACCCATTGATGGATATACTCCTGATGAAAAATAAAGATTATGAAAAAGAATCATTTATAAACGTTAGAGCTCTTTGCGCCAGAGCAATAGCTAATTTAAAAGACACATCTGCCGTAACACCTTTGCTATACTGTCTTAACAACAAGGATGAAAATTATAAAATAAGACTTGCCTGCGCAGACGCACTCGGCAGAATTGGCGACAGATACGCAGTTGCACCACTGATAGAAGTGGTTAAAGATGAAGATGAAAAATCAGTTTACCTCAGAGAAACTGCAGCATCTGCTCTTGGAATGCTCGGTGACATCCGAGCAGTAGATCCTCTTGTTAGTATTCTTGAAGCGCAAAAAGGAATATGGAATAAATTTACATTTCTCAAAGAACGAATAATTGAAACTCTTGGCAAACTTAGACTTGATGACAATGAACGGGTATTCAATGCTTTGAAAAATTCTCTTGAAGATGAATCTCCGCAAATAAGAATAAATGCGATAGAAGCAATTATGGACAGCGAAAATCCGAAAGCCGCAGAAACAATTAAAAATTGCCTAATTCAAGACAATAATAATGAAGTAAAAAAGAACGCACTTATAGCTTTATATAATCTCGTAGGACGGGAAATTCTTGATGAAGTAGCAAATAGCGCATCATATCCTGATTTTTTAAAAATTGAAGCCGTGTCGATGATTTCGGAATACGAAGAAGACGGGGATGAAGAAAAAAATGAGTAAAGGAATAATTCTTCTATCTGGAGGACTTGATTCTCTTGTAAGCCTCGGACTAACCATAAAAGATTACTGCATTGCTCTTGCTCTAACTTTTGACTACGGTCAAAAATCAGCAAAATATGAAATTGATGCTTCCAAAGAAATTTGTAATTATTACAATATTTGCCATGAAGTGATAAAGCTTGACTGGCTTAAAAATATTACCCATTGTGCACTTGTTTCTGATAAAAAACTTCCCTCAGGCGGTGAACTGAATAATCCTAAACAATCGGCCATAAATGTCTGGGTTCCAAACAGAAACGGATTATTTCTCAATATTGCAGGTTGTATTGCTGATGCAAATGATTATGATTATATCGTAATCGGTGCAAACAAAGAGGAAGGACAAACTTTCCCGGATAATACACAGCAGTTTATTGACAGAATTAATTCAGAATTTGAATTTTCGACCCGAAAAAAGCCTAAAGTAATTGCACCCTTGATAAATTACAATAAAAATGATATAGTAAAACTGGCTTTAGGACATAAAATTCCACTTGAATACGTAAGAAGCTGTTATGATGCAAGTGAAAAACATTGCGGGAAATGCGAATCTTGCACAAGATTAAAAAACGCTTTAATACAAAACTACGATAATTATTATATAAAGGAACTTTTTTGAAAACAAAATTAATTGAACATGAAATAAAATATGAAGGATGGCAGCTTTCTCCTCACTGGATTTATAAAAATTTTAAAATCCAGGGGGATGCAATAGTTTCTTTTATCGGAGAATGTGATGTTAAGTTAGCCGAAATGGTTGACATTGAAGATGTAATTAACAATGAACCTATTTACAGTAAATCAATGCTAAGTTTTATATCAGAACAGTTTAATATCGGACTTATTGAAGGTATTTTCAGACAAAGACTTTTGGTTTGTACAATTAAAGAAGCCCTTGAAAAACGCGGTTTTAAAATTACAAGAAACGGTGATGATCTGTTCTTTGAAGATAAAAAACTCACAGTATCAATTGCAACAAAATCTGTCAATTCTGTTTTAATCCATACCGGTATAAATATTGACTCCTCAGGAGCACCGATAAATGCAAGCGGACTTACAAGCGAATTAAAAATTTCAGATATTATCGGATTCGCACAAGAAATTTTAGATAATTATTCAGCAGAAATTAATGATATTATAATGGCATCAACGAAAGTCAGAGGTGTATAATGGAAGAAGAAACAAAAAAAACTTCGCATATAAGCTATAAGGAATACCAAAAAAAACTTTCAAAAAATCCGAATGAAGGTATTATTATTTTTGTGTCGGCATTTTTTATATTGCTTTTACTCTTTCTGGGTATAGCAAAACAAATTTCACCGGAAGTTGATGTTTCTATTGGCGATGAACAGGTAAATACAGAAGAAGAACAACTTGAAAAAGGTGAAATTGATGAAAGATTAAAACTTCTACAGGAAGAAGACAACGAAAAGTCTAAGGAAGAAGAAACTTTTGCACCTGAATTAGATGAAAAAGTAGTTCTTCCAGAACAAGAAAAAAAAGAAAACAAAGAAGATACTTCTAAGGAAGAAACTATTACACTCCCTGACAAAGAAGCAAACCCAAAGCCAGAGGAAACTGCATCACCTGCACCTGCGGCAAAATCTGATACGACACAGCAAAATCAGGTACAAAAGACACCGGCAAAAGTTGTGGTAGGCTATTACAACACTAAAGAACAGGCTGAAGTTGCAAAAGGAATTATTGCAGAATCAGGATTGAATATATCTCCATTTGTAAGAAATATCGGAGGCGCATATACTATTCAGGTCGGCTCATACACTACACGTGAAAAAGCTCAAAGCGTTGTAAATGATCTTTTAAGGAATAATTATCCGGCAAGAATAATTATGGAATAAATAAGTTTAGTATAAAGACTCTCTGTATAAGTTCATCATGCGATAGTAATATTCGATTTCTCTTATGTCGGATTCATTTAATATCATATTGATAGAATTTATCAGTTCAGTTTTACTTTTAAGATGTCCAAAATCAAATAAATCTTTTTCAGGAATATTCAACGATTTTATAATTTTTTCCAGAGTTTCAGAAGAAACAAACCTCTTTCCGCGTTCAATATTACTCAGATTGGGCGTATCAATACCAATCATCTCAGCTAATTTTTCTTGCGTTAGATTTTGGCTTTTTCTGATTTGTTGTATACGCTTGCCGAGTTTTTCTTTTAATTCAGCCATAATTTACCTCACAAAATTATGGTAAACATGTTTATTGTAAAATTTAATTATCTCAAATACTATTTAATATTGTATTTATTAGTAATATATGCTATTATAATTATATTAAATGCTATAAAAAGTTAAAAAAGATAGTATAATAGAAAAATAAAATAATACGAAAGGCAGGCAAATATGGCTATGGATGGAATTAATGGGTCACAGAAATTATTAAATGCACAATTAAACAGTTCATCAAGCATTGCACAAACACATACAGAAGGGGCAGAACAGAACTTTGTTCCGATAAATAAAGGAGTTGGTGGGAATGCGTCAAAAAGAGTTACGGATACAGTTATTGAGCATGCTTTAAACCAGCCTTCCGCCCGTAAATCAGTAAATATGCTTCTTTCAAACAGCCCGATAGGTTTAGGAAATCAACCGGCAAAAGAAGATATAGAAAGTATGGGATATCAATTTTCACTTACTGCAATGCATATTGGAGCACCCATGATATTCACATCAAGTGACGGAGGAACCATAACAGTTTATGATGGTAAGGGTACTGCTGAAATGGGCGAAGATAAGAGAAAAATAGTCTACCAAAATGGCAGGTTCACTCAGGAAATGTATTATGATGAAAACGGAAAATTAACCAATGGGCAAATGATAATTAAAGATAAAATAGCAGGATTTACCGAACAGCAATATGATTTTATTATGGAAGATAATAATCGCATGACTGTAGTAAAATAAAAATAGTTTTTTTAATATAAAACTCCCGTCCAATATTGAGGCGGGAGAGTTTTTGCGGGTATGATTAAATTGGCAGAACAATATTTTATGCAAACCAGTTGCAGGCATCGCCTTTGCATAAAATATTGTCAAGGTTTGTCATAACATCTTCCTTAGTCATTTCATAAGTTACAGGTGTTATTGAAATCTTGTTATTTTTAACTGCAGCGATATCAGTATTTGAATCTTCAGCTTCCGTTATCAATTCTCCTGCCATCCAATAATAAACCTTACCCCTGGGGTCAATTCTTTTTTCATAATTGTCTGTAAACATCTTTCTTCCGAGTTCTGTAATTGCAATTCCTGCAATATCCTCCTCATCAAGAGCCGGAACATTGATATTCAAAATACTTTTTTTAGGGAAATTAAATCCCTTCAGTTTTCTTAACAAAAGATTTACAAATTTCGCGCTGTATTCAAAATGTTCATATTCGTAATTCATACTTGCAAGAGACATTGCAATACTTGGAACACCTAACATTGCCCCCTCCATTGCACAACTTACTGTTCCTGAATACAAAATATCAGCCCCTAGATTCGGTCCGTGATTAATACCGGAAATTACTACATCAGGCTGTTCTTCCGGGGTTAATATAGCATTAATACCGATTTTTACACAATCACCGGGAGTTCCTGTTGTTACCCAGGCTCTTTTTACTCCATGATAAGCGTCAACTTCTTCAACCCTTAAAGGCGTATGCAGTGTCAAAGAATGCCCTGCCGCGCTTCTTTCTCTGTCAGGGGCTATCACATAAACATCATGCTCCTGTGCCAGAGTTTCTGTTAAACATCTTATGCCGTTTGCGGCTATCCCGTCGTCATTTGATACTAATATTTTCATATTTATCCCTTTCAATTCAAACTAATTCTATATTAATAATACTATAAGCAGATAATTAATAAAATTAGTAATGTAAAAAAATGTAACAAAATATAAGTTTGATATTTTAAATATAGCAATTATATATACAAAAAATTGTTTATATATATGACACGAGGAAATGCATAAAACGAGGAATCAAAAAAAGCGTTTTATTGCACACTACACTTCACACTATTTACGAGGAATTATACAAAGAATTCCGGCTCTGCTCTCAGGCAGAGTTTTTTTTAGCACTGGTATAATCAAACCACAGATTTAAATAAATTTCCCGCAATTGAAAACTTGTATACAAAAATTATGCAGAAAAACATAAAATATTATTTCATAACAACAGCAAAGACTTCTGCAAGTTTACCTGACTTATTATTTTTAAATTTGATTTCCCTTTTTGCTTCTTCAGGGGTAAACTCGGATTTCTGATAGTTAATTAAATATCTCATAAATTCAGGACTAAACATATTTAATTTTACTCCTTTACTACACTAGAATTTTAAAATACACTTCACATTGTATATATATAAAAACATAAAACAGTAATTTATTGTTAATAATTTACAAATTATTTACAATAGTTAATGAGATGTTATAATTTTTGTAGACATAAGGAATTTCACATGCGTCAAACATCAATTATAGACATAATTTCACCGGTTATGGCAGGTCCATCAAGCTCACATACAGCAGGAGCAGTAAGACTAGGACTTCTTGCACGGAATGTTTACAATACAAAACCTGATAAAGTTACATTCAAACTTTATAACTCCTATGCTTTAACAGGCAAAGGGCATGGCACTGACAAAGGATTACTGGCAGGAATTCTCGGATTTTCGGTTGCTGATGAAAGAATTAAAAATGTCTTTGGCACACCTGAGGCAAACAATATTAATTATGAATTTGAATTTTTGGAAGATTTTAACAGACATCCTAACGCTGTAGACTTTATATTTGAAGGTGGTTTAAAGATGTCTGTATCAGGAACTTCTATAGGAGCCGGTGAAATTGTTTTGACAAAAATTAACGGTTTTTCGGTAAACCTTGACGGAAAATACAATACGCTTTTACTTGTATACGATGACATGCCAGGTGTTATCTCAAATGTAACAGGAATTATTCAAGAAGACAACGTAAATATTGCTTCTCTACACTGCGACAGAAGCGCTAAAGGTAAAACCGCTTCAATGTGCATTTGCGTTGACGGTGAACTTTCTAAAAACTGCCTTCAAGAGATTAGCGATCTCAAAGATATGTATATTGTCAGATACATAAAAAAATTGGAAGATTAAGTTATGGAAAACACAATTACCACATTCAGACAACTTTATTATACGTGCAAAGAAACAAATAAAAAAATTTATGAAGCAGCACTTGATTATGAAGCTTCCAAAGGTGAAAATACGGAATACAAAGTGAGATTACAGGCTAAAAAAAGTCTGGACGCTATGAAATCTGCAATAAAAACAGGTTTATGCTCAACAGAATCTTCGCCGAGCGGTTTAAGCGGGAATGACTGCGACAAACTCCAAAAACGATTTAAAGATTACGGTGCAATATTAGGCTCAACTGCCCAGAAGATTATGACATATACTCTTGCAACAAGCGAACAAAATCTTCGAATGGGGACTATTGTTGCATGCCCTACAGCTGGTTCATGCGGTATTGTGCCTGCTGTTTTGATAGCTTACGCTGAGGATTACAATATAACTGAAAACGATCAGATAAATGCACTTATAACAGCAGGTGAAATCGGCAGAATTGTATCTGTTAAAATGGCGCTTGCAGGTGCAGTCGGCGGCTGTCAGGCAGAATGCGGAGTGGCTTCTGCAATGGCATCGGCCGCTCTCACTCAAATGAGGGGCGGCAATATTAAACAAATAATAAACGCATCTGCTCTGGTTTTGAAAAATGTTTTAGGTTTAACATGCGATCCTGTGTGCGGTCTCGTTGAAATTCCATGTGTTAAAAGAAATTCTTTCCTCGCAATCCATGCCGTAACAGCATCTGAACTTGCGATGGCAAATATTATTTCTAAAATCCCTGCTGATGAAATTGTTGACGCTATGGAACAAACAGGGAAATTAATGTCACCATTACTAAAAGAAAGCTCTCAAGGTGGGCTTGCTAAAACAAAAACCGCAATTGCACTTGAAAAAAATATTCTTGGATAATTTATTAATTTTTGTAAAGATTTTTTAAATTTTAGTCAATTTTATTGAAATTATGTACTTAGTATATATATAAGAGATATAGAAATAACTATTTAGGAGTATAAAAATATGCCGGATTTCAGAGTAGAAAAAATTGGTTTAGGCGAAAAACCTATGACAGGCTATGGTACTATTGGCCAGGATGATAAAAAAGTTAAAAAATTTGATGATGAACTAATAGGACAGTTGTCAGGTATTCATATGAGAGTAGCTTATATGCCGGATATTGGAAATATCGGCGGGCTGCTTAACGGAAGTAAAGGCGCAGGACAAGCTGCTACTCAGGTTTAGTTTTGCAAAATATTTTTCTTTGTAATACACTAATCTTTGAAAGAGGATTAGTGTATTATCATGTTATTAACCGTAGATATAGGAAATACAAGCATTACCCTGGGGCTTTTTGAAGAAGATGCCCTTATTGAAGAGTACAGACTGGCATCTGATAAGGATTTGTCTCTGGAAGAATATGAAGTTCTTTTAAAAACTTTGTTCAAGGATTTTAAGGTAGACGGCTGTATTATATCTTCTGTTGTAGAAGAACTAACTCAAAAATTTAAAGCAGCTGTTGATAATGTATTCAAACTTGATGCGGTTATTTTATCAACAAATATTAATACTGGAGTCAAAATTGCACTTGATAATCCTGAAGAAGCCGGAGCTGACAGAATTGCAAATGCAGCAGGCGCCTACGTTTTGTATAAACATCCTGTCATAGTAGTCGATTTTGGAACAGCAACAACATTTGATATTGTAAACGGTAAAGGCGAATTTGTCGGCGGTATAATTGCTCCTGGCTTAAATTTACAATTGAAAGCGCTTAACAAATTTACGTCAAAACTTCCACGTATTGAGGTCGCCCTTTCTAATGCAACAATCGGTCATAACACATCTGACGCTATACTTTCAGGAGTTTTAAGAGGTTCTGCAGCAATGATTGACGGTCTTATTGAACAGTGTGAAAAAGAATTGAAAAAAAAAGCTGTTATAGTGGCGACAGGCGGATATTCAGGCCTTGTTTCAAATTATTTAAAACGGCATTTTGACTTTATTAACCCGACATTAACTCTTGAAGGTTTGAGATATTTGTACCAGATAAACAAATTAGATGTCGTAAGTGAATTGGAGGAAATTACCCATTAAGTTTTCATTCCATACCTGAACATCTGATGGTACAGAAAGTACAACAGGAGCAAAATTCCAGATATATTTAATATTTGATTTTACAAGAAAGTCAGCCGTAGACTGCGCAAATCGGGCAGGAACAGTTAAAATCGCGATATCTGCTTCTTCTTTTTTTGCAATATCAGGCAGTTTTTTAATATCCTGAATTTCCATATTGTTTATTATTTTTCCTATTTTATCGGGTGAATTGTCAAATAACGACAGAATATTCAAACCGTAGTCTTTAAAATTCCCGTAGTTTGCAATAGCTGTTCCAAGATTGCCGGCTCCTATTATAAAGGCTTTTTTTGTTTTTTTAAAGCCCAGAGTTTTTTCAATAGAGATTTTTAATTCTTTAACAATATAACCGACTCTGTTTTTGCCGGAGTTATTTAAAAGATTAATATCCTTCCTAACCTGCGAATCATCAATATTTAACAATCCTGCAATCTGTTTGCTTGAAATAAATTCTATTTTTTTATCTATATAATCAGTTAATATGCAATGATAAAGAGTGAGTCTGTTTATAACTTTATCTGAAACTTTCTTTTCCATATGATTATTATAACATACGCAAAAAAAAGACGGGGTTGTCAATTCTTCCGTCGTTCTTATGAATTATATATGTATTGTTATATTCAGCTACTCTCAACAAGCTCTCTCTTGTAATATTAATATACCCGATAACTAATTCTTTTTAACTACATGTAAAGAAATATTACTAATACCTTAGAACTAGTATAATATAATTTTTACCTTGTAGAATTAATTATTCAAACGTTTTTCTTCTTCTTTTACGAAATTTGCAAGTTCTTCAAGGTGTTTATCTTCTATTGCGTCAATAAGTTCCTTAACGGATTTTATTTTATTAAGTGCAAATCCTGTTTCTGCCAGCAGTACACAATCGTTACAGAGCCTATAGCCTTCGTATTCAATTGAGCCTGCAAGGCATTTGTTTTTTCCGCAGCAGTCGCAGTCAAAATATTCATCTATAATATCAGGATTGTCTTCAATATCGTCTAACCTCATTTGTTCGACTACCTGAGACATTTCTTCTATAATTTCTTTTTCTGATTTCATTCTATAAACCCTTTCATTTTGCTTACAGCTTCAGGCAGACCTGTAAATACTGCGCGTGAAATTATGCTGTGTCCGATGTTTAATTCGTGTAGACCTTGTATTTCATGCATTCTGTGAACGTTTTCGTAATTTAGTCCATGTCCGGCATTTACTTTTAAGCCAAGAGATTGTGCTAATTCTGCTGATTTTTTCAGTTTTTGAAATTCCTGTTCTTCCTCTTCGTAGCCGTAGCATTCTGAATATGTGCCTGTATGAAGTTCAATAAATTGTGCCCCTGTTTTTGCAGATGCTTTAACTTGTTCTTCATCAGGATCAATAAATAAACTTACGATAATTCCTTCATCAAGAAGCGGTTTTATAAATTCTGTAACTTTATCAAGCTGTCCTGCAACATCAAGCCCTCCTTCTGTCGTGATTTCCTGACGTTTTTCGGGGACAAGGCAGATTGAATACGGTTTTATATCAAGTGCAATTTTTTGGATATCTTCTGCCATAGCCATTTCAAGGTTCAGACGTGTTTTAAGTTTGTTGATTAGTGAATAAACATCTTCATCTTTAATATGTCGTCTGTC
>CALVCJ010000028.1 GCA_944326015.1 Candidatus Gastranaerophilales bacterium | reverse complement strand
TTGAAACGTGCAATGAAAGTTGCAGGTTCTGTTGTGGAAGTAGTTCCTGCAGAACTCGGAAACACAGCAGGTGTCATCGGCGCAAGCTTATTGATTGAAAGTTAAAATGAGGAAGAATTTTATTTTTTGTCAGCTACGTCATTCTGAATCTGGTTCAGAATCTATGCAAGATCCTGAAATAAATTCAGGATGACAATAATAAAAAATTTAAAAAAGCATTTTATAAATCATACGGACAAGCTTTTCATCACTGTTAAGCTTGTCTATTATTTTGTTTTTCAAAATTTCTGTATCTTTCAGATGTTCTGTTTTTAAAATTTCATCCGGAGTAATATCAAAAACTTCAATGAGCTTGTCTAGAGTACTTACACGCGGGAAGGTCTCACCGTTTTCAATTTTTATCAAATTTCTTGTATCAATTCCGATAAGTTCGGCAAGTTTTTCCTGTGTGAGCGAGCGTTCTTTTCTTAATTCCTTAATTCTTTTTCCGAATAAATTTTTTATGCTTTCCATAATAATAATTTATACAATGTATAAATATATTGTGTGATGACTTTTTATATCAGTTTATATTGACAATAGTGATATAATAATATATAATAATGATATGAAATATCATATTGATAATAAAAATATGAAAACTTGTGCATTTACTCTCGCGGAAGATGCTACGCACGTAGCCCACTTTGACAATATTCGTCGAGCCGCTTTCACGTTGGCGGAGGTCTTGATAACCTTAGGAATTATCGGTGTAGTTGCAGCTTTAACAATGCCTGCTTTAATAGCGAACTATCAAAAGCAGGTAACCGTGAACGGATTAAAAAAGGCCTATTCACAGCTTGCTCAAGCCGTAAAACTTTCAGAAAGTGAAAACGGTGAAATAGAATACTGGGATTTAACTTTAGCCTCAGATGTTTTTGTGGAAAAATACATAGTTCCTTTTCTAAAAAATATAGGCAAAACATCCGCAAGGGATATCAACACACTTATTAATTATAAATATCTTAACGGGCAAACAATTACAGAATTTAGTGCAAATGGGACAGACACTTCTGTAAGAAAATTAGCAGACGGGTCAATAATATTTGTTGATTCCTGGACTCCTGATGTCGGGAGTTATAGAACAATTATGGTTGATATTAACGGTTATAAAAGACCTAATGTACTCGGCAAAGATTTATTTTCATTTTGGATTAACAAGGCAAACGGTTTGTCTCCTTCGGGCTCTTGTATTGGAGATGAATGTCTGGAAGCGGCTTTACACATGTGTAATAAAGAGGCTGACAAGGGCGGTTATGCATGTGCAAGAGTTATAATTCAAAATGGCTGGCAGATAACTAAAGATTACCCGTGGTAAGTTTGAATATTAAATTTGTTTTTGCTAATAATTTAGTATGGCAGTATACTTTTTTTACGGCGAAGAAGATTACAATATTGAACAGGAAATAGAAAAACTCAAAAAAGGGCTCGATAAAAATTTCCTTGAAATGTCATTCAAAACTTATGACAATCCGAAATTTCCGGATTTAATTGCAATTCTTCGTTCACAGCCGATGATGTTCGGGAAAATGCTTATTGTAATCAACTGTCTTGATTATTTTTCTAAGACTTTTGAAGATAAAGAAATTAAAGAAATCGAGAGTGCGCTTGAATGTAATAACGAAAACCTTGATATAGTTTTTGCTGCGCAGCTTCCAAGAAACGAGGGGAAAAAACTTGACAGCCGTAAAAAATTCTTCAAACTCCTGAAAAAATATAATGCGGTGGAATGCAGTTTAATTCCTACATACAAAACAGCCGAGCTTGAAAGCTGGATTATTAAGCAAGGGAAATCAAAAGGGATTAAACTTGACAAAAATGCACTTACTGCAATAATTTCACAAATTGGGAACAATCTCCGCCAGATAGACAGCGAACTTGATAAACTAAAGCTTTTTGCTTATCCGAAAGATATTGTAACGGCTGATATGGTCAGGGAAATTTGTATTTCTAATGAGGATTTGTTCGCTTTTTCGGATTTTTTAATGGAAAACGAAAAAGACAGGGCGCTTCTTGAATACCGAAAACTGCTTGACACAAGATATCCGCTTGAGATTTTATCAACCTTGCAGACTATGCTCAGACGCTGGATAATTTTGAAAGCAAAAGCTAATAGCGCGACGCCGATGGAGCTTTCGAGAATGACAGGAATGCATGAATATGTTGTAAAATTAACCCTGCAGAAACTCAAAAAAAATAACCTGCGTGATTTAGTCAAGCTTAAAGAAAATCTGACTGATGCGGAATACAGGATTAAATCGGGACTTGCGCTTGATGTTGAAAAAGAGGTGGAAAATGCGTTGTTTCGATGTTAGAAGCTGAGAAGGCCGGAGGGCAGGAGGTCAAGCTGTTATCGGTGCTGCGCATGAAAATAGCTTATGTTAAAGCCTGCCTTCAATAATAACAAGGATAAATATATGAATGTAAGAGAACAATATCCATTTTTAATGAAATATTTTGATAACGGCATAGCATCAGAAAGCCGTCAAATTTCGCATTGTATTCTCTTTTATGGCTCAGATATTCAGGCGCAATATGACCTTGCGCTTGAAATTGCAAGAATGCTTAACTGCAAGGGAAATCGTACGGAAAACTGTCAGTGCCTTAATTGCCGCTGGATTAAGGAAAACAATCATCCCGCTGTTTTAACGATTTCTAAAGTCGATAACAAACCCTCATATGATACTTCTAAAACCGTAATTTCAATTGATCAGGCAAGAATGATTAAAAATGACCTTCTTGTAACTTCTGACTACCACAGAGTCCTAATCTTCTGCGACAGAGATAAAGAAGGGAATATTCAGGGGCTAAATCAGTTAAATTTTCAGGCTGATGCCGCTAATGCATTATTGAAAACCTTTGAAGAACCGCCTTCTAAAACAACATTTATATTTCTGACAAAAGATAAATCGGATATGATTACAACAGTTGTATCACGCGCCCAGTGTTTTTATGTTCCGTCAATGAAAGAGGAGGAAAGGGATTTTTCTCTTGTAAAAGATGCTATGGACGGATATTTGGAACTGGAGCGCAATGAAGTTTTGGATTTTAATGACAAAATTCTTGAAGTTGCAAAAATGGTTGATCCGTTGGATGTTTTTACTCAGATGCAGAATTATATTGAAGCTCTTTTGAAAACAAATCTTGACAATTTGTCTGTAAAAGTTAAACTGATTTCTGATATTAAGGCTGTTGAAACGGCAAAAAAAGAGTATCGCCTGAATATGAACATTCTGACAATAATTGAAACATTGAGTTTCAAATTAATATCATAAATAAACCCTGAGAAAACTTCTAATTTTTAATAGTTCAAATTAAAGCTTTGCGCTCTCAAAACGAAAGAGTAATTTATGTACGCTATAAAATCAGGCTTTTAGGTTTATCTATGTAAGAATTTTTGAATATATAGTGTTAATATTTTTCAAGAATTCTTCTTTATTGAAGATTTCATCAATTTCAACCGGCGTGAGAAATTTTATGACATCCTCATCATTCAAAAGGTTTACACGAAAATCGCCGTCATTTTCAAACGCATCAAGCGCGTTGCGCTGTACAAGTCTGTAAGATTCTTCCCTTGACAAACCTTTTTCAATAAGCTTCAGAAGGACTTTCTGTGAAAAAACTATTCCTCCGAATTTATCAGTATTTTTAAGCATATTTTTTTCATGTACCACCAAATTTTGGACAACTCCTTTGAATCTATTGAGCATGAAATCAACAAGAGTTAAACTGTCAGGAAAAATAATTCGTTCTGCAGAACTGTGTGAAATATCTCGTTCATGCCAGAGCGGTATATTTTCAAGTGCAACAATAGAATTTGCTCTGACAACACGCGCAAGTCCACATAAATTTTCCGATAAAACCGGATTTTTTTTATGCGGCATTGCTGACGATCCCTTTTGATTTTTACCAAAACCCTCTTCAACTTCTAGGACTTCAGTCCTTTGAAGATGCCTGATTTCCGTAGCAAACTGCTCAATTACACTTGCAATAAGTGCCAGTGACTGCATAAAGTATGCATGATAATCTCTAGCAATGATCTGAGTTGAAATCCTTGCCGGCCTCAAGCCGAGATTTTTGCAGGTAACCAGTTCGACCTCAGGTGGTATATTGCTGTAAGTTCCGACAGGTCCTGAAACCTGCCCAACATTAATTTCGTCAAGTGCGTGAATAAAATTTGTCCTTTGTCGTTCTAAAATATCAATCCAATTACAAACCTTCACGCCAAATGTCATTATCTCAGCATGAACACCGTGTGAACGCCCGATACAAAGCGTATTTTTATGTTTTTTAGCAAGCTCTTTCATCGCCTGGATTGTTTCATTCAAATCTCGGATTATAATTTTTCCGCTGTCTTGAATTTGAAGCGCAAATGCAGTATCAATAACATCAGAGCTCGTCATTCCGACATGCATGTATTTTGCAAGATCTCCCAGACTTTCATTTAAGCAGGTCAAAAATGCTATTACATCGTGTTTGACCTCAGCCTCAATTTCATCAATTCTTTTGAGATCAAATTTTGCTTTTTGTTTTAACTTTTCAATATCTTCTTTCGGAAAAATTCCTAATTCTGCATACGCTTGTGCAACAGCTATTTCAACGTTAAGGTAATATTGGAATTTAGACTGTAGATTCCATATTTCTGTCATTTCTTTACGTGAATATCTTTCAATCATAATATTATTGTAGCATAAATAATAAAACTTTACTTTTTACATATCTTAACAAAAAAGGCAATAATTTTGGGTATATATACTTTATATATAAAAGAGGATAATTATGTCATTAAGAGTAAACGGAAATTCTGAAAACAAAGATTCTATAAAACTTAATAAAGTTATGACTAACCCGTTTATAAACACAGTATTTGACGGGAAACTTATCTCTGCCGGTAAAAATGGAAAAGTATCTTTAAAGGAACAACTTTATATGAACGCAGCAAACTTACCGGACGGGTTACGTGAGAAGTTCCTTGAATATTTGGAAAACCGTACCGTCAAAAGAGAATTTATTGACCTTTTGAATGAACGTTACGAAAAAAAACAGGCTGAATTTGAGGCTGCCTGGGCAGAATATCAAGCCTCTAAAGACAATCTTAAACTTCTTGAGAAAATATACAATACTCTTGAAAATAAATATGCTGATTCAGATAGCAATTTTGAATTAAACAGGCTGGAAAGTGCTAAAAAAGCATTTACAAACGGTGAAATGAATACTGATAATTTGTTGTCAAAAGCTTCTTATATTGCCCACCGAGTTGTTTAAAGTTCGTAATATTGGGACTTATATAGCAAATCCCACTAAAAATGGCTAAAATTGACACATTGAACTCGTTTCAGGGTCTTGTTTGTTTTGAGATGCTGAAACAAGTTCAGCATGACGACAGTATTACGCATATTTAGTGAAAACTTGTATACATATCCCGTAATATTATACTTGCAATTTTTTCTTTATATATTATCATGCAATTTGTAGAGTGCTTACGCCAATAATCACTCAACATAAAGGAAATTAAATATGAATTTGAAAAACAAACAAGAAATAGTTAAAGCTTACGGTAAAAATGAAAAAGATACAGGTTCAACAGCAGTTCAGGTTGCTATGATGAGCCGCAAGATTACAGAACTTACCGAACACCTAAAATCTAATCAAAAAGATTTTGCAACTAAAAGAGGTCTTTTGATGATGGTAGGTAAAAGAAAAAAACTACTTTCTTATCTCAAATCCCAAAATCTTGATGAATATAGAGAATTAATCAAGAAACTTGGTATCAGAGGCTAATTTTACAGGGGGTTTTTGAGCCCCCTTTTTTAATACAGGGGATAAAATGAAGGCTTTAAAATCAATGCGTTTACAAATCGGAGTGTTCGGACGTACAAATGTCGGCAAGTCCTCACTTTTAAACAGGATTACAAATCAGGAAATTTCAATAGTGTCGGAAATTGCCGGAACAACAACCGATGTTGTTGAAAAATCAATGGAACTTTTGCCTGTAGGTCCTGTTACTTTTCTTGATACTGCAGGACTAGATGATTATTCTTATCTCGGTGAAAAACGTATTGAAAAAACCATGAAAATTGTAAACCGTATTGATACTGCGGTAATTGTCTGCGATTTTAATGGACTGGGTGATTGTGAAAAAAAACTGATAAACAAATTTGATGAGCTTAAAATTCCTTATCTTGTTTTAGAAAATAAATGTGATATAAAAAAAACTGAAATTGAGGGGGTTGATAATGTTTTGTATACCTCTGTAAAGAAAGATGAGAAACTTATTTTCAAGTTTAAAGAAGCAATGGTAAAACTTTTGCCGGACGATTTTGTAAATTCACCAAAGATTGCAGGCGATCTTATTCCTGAAAAAAGTACGGTAATTCTTGTTATTCCGATTGACAAAGAAGCTCCCAAAGGCAGAATTATTCTTCCTCAGGTACAGACAATAAGGGATTTGCTTGACAGTAATTGTATGACATATGTTGTTAAGGAATCAGAATTAAACGAAGCTATTAAAAATTTGAAAACTCCACCTTCACTTGTGATAACAGATTCACAGGCGTTCAGACAAGTGAGTGAAATTGTACCTGAAAATATCCCTCTGACCTCTTTTTCAATTATTTTTGCAAGGCTAAAAGGGAATCTGGATGAATTTATAAACGGTGCAAAAGCTATAGATAAACTACAAGACGGCGATATGGTTTTAATTTTAGAAAGTTGTACTCATCATGCAATAGAAGATGATATCGGAAGGGTTAAGATACCAAATCTTCTGCGTAAGAAAACCGGCAAAAATCTTGTAATACGCAATTACGCTGGCCATGATTTTCCTGACGTAAAAGGTTATAAATTGATAATTCATTGCGGTGCTTGTATGACAAACAGGCGGGAAGTTCTTTCGCGCATATTGATTGCTAATCGAAACGGCATTCCTATAACAAATTACGGCATCGTCATTTCGTATTGCCTTGGAATTTTGCCTCGGGCTGTAAAAATTTTTTTAAAATAGACTAAAGTTTTTAATACAATCTGCCGTAAAAGATAGTGTAGAAGAATGATAAATGAAAGGTATTTTTACGGTAGGATAGCGGTTATGGAAGATTATCAGCCGGTAAATGAGGATAAAGAATTAAAACAGGTCGGTCTGGAGTTAATGTTTATGACTCCCGAAAAAGGTGCTGTTGATAATTGGGTTACGGCTGTAGAGCTTGCTAAAATGGTCGAACTTCCTCTTGATATTGTAAAAAAGAAACTTGGAATTCTTAAAGAAGCTGGTATAGTTCGTGTTAAAGGTATTAATCCAAAATATTGGAAATTCGATGATTACAGTTTTCAAAGAATGGATGAAGAAGATGAAGTTTACAAGGTTCTATGCAGTTTTGATGATGTTGATTTTAACAGATATTTTTCATACTGAATTTTTATATAAAAATTCAGTATGAAGTAAGCAATCTGTTTTCATCATTTTGTTTGCATTGTTTGTTGTGTTTGAGAATTTTGTGTTTGTGTTTTATTTAATTTCTTTTGAAGTGCTTGCATTTTTTTTATTGCTTTAGCTTCACCAACGGGCTTGTTGAAATCTTCTGCATTTAATGTAATCATCTTTTCCCAGCATCCAGGAACATTAGATTTGTCACCGCATATACAGTTTCTCCAGGTTTCGCCAGTTTTTTTATCTACAAGAATTGTTAGCATAGAATTACTTGTGACAACTTCGTATCTATTTTTCAGATTAGTATTTGCCATCTGCAACCACATTGTTCCAAGAATCAAAATTGCAAGTATTATTAAAATATTTTCTTTCATTAATGTCTCCTTTGTAATGAACTTATTATACATATAAAGTTTAGTATTTGCAAGTAAGATATTGCGCTTTGAGGCAATGAAAAATTTTCCGTACAAAATTAAAATATATTATGTAGAAAGGAAAATACTTATGGTACTCTTGTTAAGATGGTTATTATTTGCTCTTGCAATAATTTTTGTAGCATGGCTTGTTCCAGGGATAAATGTTGAAAATTTCCAAAGTGCTATGCTTGTAACTGTTATTATAGCACTTATAAATATTTTTATAAGACCGCTTATAGTATTTATCACGCTTCCGATTAATATTTTGACGCTTGGCATTTTTACACTTGTGATTAATGCATTATTATTTATGCTTGCCGGTTATATTGCACCTGGTGTAGCTGTTGACGGCTTTTTAAGTGCATTTCTGGGATCGGTTGTTCTTGCATTCCTCGGACTCATAATCAATATGGTTACTATACCGGGTGAAGATTAATAAAAAAAAATAAAAAATAAAAGGGCTATATCATCAAATATAGTTATTTTAAACTTGTAAATAAAGTTAAAAATAAAACTAAAATAAGTCGATATAAGATATAGCTCTTTTTTAATTCCGATTAATACATATATGTATAAGCTAAAAAAAACATAGTATAATTTACTCTGAAAAGTTCAGCAGAAAATATTACTGGAAAACTGCAAATTTCTGACTATTTTGACAGAAAATTGAATATTAAGATTTTATTATTTCTTTATATGAACAAACGGGAAAAAGTTTTATTTTAAACTGTTGATTATGTAGAAAATTATTATTTGCCAAAAATTTTTCCCGTGCATTATAAAATTATGCAGTAAGAAAAGCTCAAAAATATTTTTGAGCTTTTACTTATTTAAAAAAAATTAATATTATTTGAATAATTAATTTTCCCCGTGCCGACAGTGATGATGCCCGTGACTGTGCCCGTAACAGTGGCTGTGATCCTCACCGCAGGAATTTTCCCCTGTTATGAGAGTTGAATTAAGATAGGCTTTTACAACCTCGCTTACTTCAAGTTCAGGACATCCTGTTACAACCTTTACGCCGTTTTGGCTAAATATTCCAAGCGGTCGCCCGCCCATTCCACCTGCCAGAACTACATTGGCTCCCTGCTCTGATATCCAGCTTGCACTCTGACAGCTTATACCTTCTTCAGGAACTTTACTTTCAATATTTAAAATTTCTTTTCTTTCCGGATCTACATCCGCAAATGTAAAAGCTTCGCAATGACCGAAATGAGAACATAATTTTCCGTCTTCTGTCGGAACAGCAATTTTCATAATTTTCCCTCCTTTTATTTTATCAACATTTGACTGTAGTAAAATTGCACTTTCCAAAGCTTGAGTTTCTGTTATATTATGCAAATCAGCATATGCTCTTAAAATATTCAAGATATTTACATTAATCCTGCGATTGTACGGAACCTTTTTTATACATGTGCGTTTCCGTCCGGCATTACATCTTTTACCTCCCCAGTTTTTGTCCTGAGAAGCATCAGAATATTTTTTTTCAGCATACTCATCATACATAGTATGTATCATAGTACTCAATTTTGATTTTGTCAATACATATTCAAATTTTTGATAAATTATATTTTTATTAAAAAGAATTTGCTGTCCTTCAAGGCCAAAACTTTATGTTGTATATCTTTTTTAAACAGTAGAATCTCACCTTTGTCAACTTTAAATTTTTCGGCATCAAAATGAAGTTCAATTTCACCTTCCAGGATATAAACAGCAGCGTCGCAAACGGATGTGTGAGTGTCAATAATTTCATGTTTTTTTAGAGCAATAACAGAAAGACAACTTTCATTATTTTCCATCAAAACTTCACGTTTGAACTTTTCATCCCCTAAGTCAATAATATCTTTTGCTTTTAATACATTATAATACATTACTTTCTCCTTTCATTTCTAAAATAAAAGAAATCCTGACAGTAAAAATCCGATAGAAAGACTACACTGCTAAGATATAAAATTATTTTATTTATAATATTATAATTTTTTTTGGTATAAAACGGGAGGTACAAAAATGTCAATGTTTTGTTTTCAATGCGAGCAGACAGCAAAAGGTTCTGGGTGTACAATACAAGGAGTTTGTGGGAAAAAAGAAGATACAGCAAATCTTCAGGATGAATTAATAAGCAATCTTATTAAACTAGCAAACTGCGGACAAAAAAATGTTAATAATACGGAATTATTAATTGACGGACTTTTTATAACAATAACAAATGTTAATTTTGATAATGATAATATTCAAGGATTTATTGAAAGGGTAAAAAATGAAATTAACTGCAATTATGAGTTCAATATAAAAAGTGTATGGGATTGCAGTGAAGATTTAAGAAGCCTTAAATCATTAGTGTTGTTCGGGGTCAAGGGAATTGCAGCGTACACTCATCACGCGCGTGTTCTAGGGTATAAAGATGATAATGTAGACAATTTTTTCTATGAAGCATTAAATGGTATTTCAAATTTAAATTCGACAGATGAACTATTGCAGCTTGTGTTGAAAACAGGCGAAATAAATCTGAAATGTATGGAACTTTTAGATAAGGCAAATACAGAAACTTACGGAACACCTGTGCCTGTAAAAGTTACAACAAATATCGAAAAAGGACCTTTTATAGTAGTAACCGGTCATGATCTCCGCGATATTGCAATTCTTCTTGAACAGACAAAGGACAAGGGGATAAATATATATACTCATGGTGAGATGCTTCCGGCACATGCATATCCGGGACTTAAAAAATATCAGCATTTAAAGGGGAATTTCGGCACTGCATGGCAAAACCAGCAGAAGGAATTTGATAATATTCCCGCTCCTGTACTATTTACGACAAACTGTATAATGCCTGTAAAAGACAGTTACAAGGACAGAGTATATACAACTTCGGTGGTTGCTTATCCACATTGCAAACATATCGGTAATGATAAAGACTTTAGTATGCTAATTCAAAAAGCACTTGAACTTGGCGGATATGAAGAAGATAAAAAAATAACAGGAATTAACGGCGGTAATGTTTTGACGGTTGGTTTCGGACATGGAACGGTGCTTTCTTATGCAGATAAAATAATTGACAGTGTTAAATCCGGAGATATAAGACACATTTTTCTTGTGGGCGGCTGTGACGGCGCAAGGCCAGGACGAAATTATTATACGGAATTTGTAAAACTTACGCCGCCTGATACACTTATTCTTACTCTTGCATGCGGGAAATTCAGATTTAATGATTTGAATTTGGGTGAAATAAATGGAATTCCGCGAATTCTTGATATGGGACAGTGTAATGATGCCTACAGCGCAATTAAGGTTGCATCAGAACTTGCAAAAGCGTTTAACTGTACTGTTAATGAACTCCCCTTATCTCTTGTGTTATCATGGTATGAACAAAAGGCTGTATGTATACTGCTTACTCTGCTTTATCTTAGAATAAAAGAGATCCGCTTAGGGCCTAGCCTGCCTGCATTTGTATCACCAAATGTTTTAAATATTCTGGTTGAAAAATACGGAATAAAACCTATTTCATCTCCACAAGAGGATATCATAGAAATTCTAAAAAAACGCGGCTAGAGCTTTATTTATATTTTTAGTGTAAACTGCAATTTAGTCCCGTAAGCCAAAACTTGCAAAACCGGTCATTTTATGTTACTATAAAAAAAACATTGAGGTGTTAATGATTATATTAAACTGCTTAAAAAATAGCGCGCATTTAAATATGACTAAAAGTAATATAAATATTCGCAGATACGCATTTACTTTGGCTGAAGTCCTTGTTACATTAGGAATAATAGGTGTTGTTGCCGCATTGACAACTCCAACTCTTGTCCGCAATTATCAAAAAAAATCTTACGTTACTAAATTGCATAAAGTTTATAACGAAATTCAACAGGCTGCTTTAAAATATAAAAATGATAAAAATGCAATAAATTTAAGAGAAGCGGGTCTCACATCTCAGGCTGAAATAAAAAATTTTTTGCATAATAATTTTAAAGTATTGGCAGATTGCGGCTCTACAGTAAAAGAACCATGCTTTTCAGCGAGTTATAATGATTTAAACGGTACTTCACACAATACAAATGATGGCTGGAGTGCAGCATCAAGTGTTATCCTTGCTGACGGTGCAAGCATTATTATGGATTACCCTGCATATTACACACAGACTGTAAATAATGTAACCTCATATCACGGACACATGATTATTGATATAAACGGTCCAAAAGGCCCGAATATAGGCGGAAGGGATATATTTTTAGCAGAATTTTATGATGACGGATCTATAGATGTCGTAGGTGCTACGCCTGAATGCAAATCAAAAGGTATATGTACAGATAATAAATCCTTGAAAGACATAAGGGAATCTTATTATAATTCAAATTGCAAAACCGCAAGATATGGCACCGGCTGTATCGGGAAAATTATAAATGATAACTGGGAAATGAATTATTAAATTTCTGCAAAGTTCATAAAATTACATATATTCCTGATTATGTAAAACCTAATTTACTATCAAAAATGATTTCACACTTCTGCCCGCACCATCTCCAACTGATGTAACATTGTATTTATTCAGATAATTCATAGAAGTTGAACTTCCACCGTCAAATGCCATGGCTCTATCCCAGCCAAGAGTTTTTACGTAATTGTGAACCTCATACATATCCATAGGATGCTGGTCAGTGATTATTAATATATGTGCATCATCACCTTTAAGTCCAATGATTGTTCTTGCCGTCTTTTGTAAAACTGAAGAACTTTCCCTCACAACTTCACCTGCTTTGTTTTTTATTATAAAAGCTTCTTCCTCTAACCTTAATTGCGGATAAACAAGCGGCCCGCCCTGTGCCGAAGTTATAATATTACAACCGAAATCTACAGAACTCTTATGTGGAACTATCTCGTAATGAAATTTCCCGTTATCGCATTCTACAACTCTGAATTCGGTTCGGTTCAATATTTTATCAAGATTCCGCATCAAAATAGGATTTTTTAAAATATTTTCATTAAAAAGCGGATCTTCAACTGTGTTCCTATCACTTACAACATACGAAATCGTTTTTTGATTTTCAGGATCAAAATAGCCTGCATTAACTGTCAATTTAGCTTTTGCTTTCCCATGGGCTTCTTTGTTTGTTATAAGGCTGTCAGAACTTATAAATTTAACGCGTTTTTTAATACGTTCACCCTTGAGAATAATATGATAAATACCGTCGTCAAAAGATACATCAATACCGGATGCTGCTATAGCAGATCCGCATGTAATCAGAATAATTAATAATAAAAACAAAATTTTTTTCATATCATAAATCCTTTGATTTGTAAAATGCCACTATTGCGCAAAAGAACGCAAACGGAGGGAATATAGCTGTTATAAACGGATGTAATACACCTTTTTCTGCCAGTAAGTCGAAGAAAGGCAGAGTTATATAATACAAAAAGATACAACCGATAGCAATAGTAAACCCTATTAATCGTTGTTCTCTTGGTTTGCTGAACCCAAGCAGTGCCCCCATTATTGCAAGAAGCACGCATACAAACGGATGAAAAAATCTTTGAAGATATTTATTTAGCATATACCTGTATTCTTCATCCAGACCTTCTTTTTTTAAAAGCTTTATATAGTTATGTAAATCATGGTTTGTTATTTCACGTTCTTTTTTTACAGAATAAGTCATAAGAGTAAAAGCATTTTTTGCCGACTCACCCTGCAGAATATCCATTTTCGGGAACTTGTTAATATCAGTAAATATTCCGTCATTAGATATTTTGTATTGGGTTATATCATGAAGTTCCCATTTATCAGGTAAATTTTTACCGATCTTGCCAAAATAAATATTGCGCAGTTGATGAACATCAGAATAAAGGCGTGGTGAAAAATCAAGAACTATTACATTGTACATAGTGTCTTTTGAAAATTTTGATACCACAACAGCCATAGTCGGAATATTATTTTTATCTTTTTGCGTATAAATATATTGGGTTGAAATATACCCCCCTCGCAAAGCTCCTGCTTTATTCACAGAATATGGAATAAGTTTGTCACAGGTAACAAAACATATCCATGTAACAATCAAGCTTAATACAAGAACCGGTGCTATGATACGTGGAAAAGACATCCCAACTGCACGAAATATGGTAAGTTCAGAATCTTTGCTCAATTTATCAAAAGTAAAAAGTGTTCCTAAAAGTAAACCAACAGGAAAGGCTTTTCCGAGAATTTTAGGTAACTCATAAAAAATTACGAGGATTGCAGTCTTTATACCATAAGCTCCAGCAAGTGTCTTTTTTATTGTATTAAGGAGCATCTCAGGCGCTATCCAGACAACTGTAAACAAAAGTATTGCGACTAATGTTGCAATCATTACCTGATTGAAAATATATCTGTCATAGATGTTAATTTTTGGAAATATTCTCATTACAGAGCAAAATCCTTTCCTAAATAGAATTCTTTGGCAACCGGATCATTTGCAACATCAATGCTTTTACCCTGAATTTTAATTTTTCCGTCAAAAATTACATAGGCTCTATCTGTAATTGAAAGTGTGGCTTTAGGATTGTGGTCTGTGATTAGGACGCCTAATCCTTTTTCTTTCGAGATTTTTCTGATGTTATCTTTAATATCTCCGATTGCAATAGGGTCAATTCCTGCAAAAGGTTCATCCAGTAACATAAAATCAGGACTTGCTGCAAGAGCACGCGCAATTTCAACCCTTCTTCTCTCACCTCCTGATAATGATACTGCAGCATATGAACGCAGACGCAAAATACCAAACTCACTCAAAAGCTCCTCAAGTTTACGTTTTTTCTCATTAACAGTTAATTTGTCATTCATCTCAAGCACTAGTTTAATATTATCTTCAACCGAAAGTTTCCTAAAAATTGAGGCTTCTTGAGGGAGATATCCGATACCTGCTCTAGCGCGTTCATTCATCGGCCAGGCAGAAATATCTTCGCCATCAAGGAATATATATCCCTTGTTCGGTTTAACAAGTCCTACTACCATATAAAATGTAGTTGTTTTTCCGGCACCATTGGGCCCTAAAAGGCAGACAACTTCACCTTTATTTATATCAAATGAAACGTCATTTACAACGCTTCTGTCACCGTATATTTTTATAAGATTTTTAGCTTCAATCCTCATAAATATCCCTTCTTATATAATTAATATTTTACTTAAAAAAAATATTTATTGCAATTGTCACTCTATGAATTTATATACAAATTAAACATACACTTATCTAAGCGGCGTAAGTTGTTTATAATTCATTTTACAGAGGCCGTTTAATTTTATATTAACAATTGTAAATATATACTTTTTATATGTTAAGGATATCAATACGTGTGGAATAGATAAATTATAAACCATTTTCTTTTTCTTTATTTTCTCCTACACACACATTAACCTTTTACCAAATATGAAACCGGCCGTTAGCAACGGCTGTTTTTATTAATTGCGCGAATTTACCCGCTAAAGTCATAGCTGCGGATTACAGGCAGACACAAAACTCCGTTTATTTTTGTGTCTGCCTGGTGTTTTCTAATACATTCCAATTATATTTCTTACATCTGATAAAATTTTACGCGCTTCAACTCTGGCCTTTTCAGAACCTTGAATGATAATTTTATCAACTTCCTGCGGATGTTCTTCATAGTAACGACGTTTTTCTCTTATAGGAGAAAACTTCTCGTTAATAACTTTTCCGAGCTGCCTTTTACAGTCGGCACAGCCGCGAAGCCCCTTTTCACACTCACACTTAACGATTTTAACCTGTTCTTCATTTCCAAATATTTTCCAGTATTTGAAGGCGACTTCACAATTTTCAGGGTGACCGGGGTCATCTTTGTGCATTCTGCTTCTGTCTGTTATTGCACTCATCATCTTTTTAGCTGTAACTTCTTCTGTATCCGAAATTTTTATATCATTCTGGAAAGATTTTCCCATTTTATTTCCGTCAAGGCCGCAGATTAATGAACAGTTGTTGAGAAGAGGTTTCGGTTCTTTAAAAAAGTCTGTTTTGTATATATTATTAAAACGTCTTACAATATCGCGTGTAATTTCTATATGTGCAACCTGATCAATTCCTACCGGAATAGCTGTTGCGTTAAACATCATTATATCAGCACTCATTAAGACCGGATATCCCATAAGGCCGTAACTTATTTGAGAATTAGCCCCCTGTTTTGTCCTCAAAATTTTTGCCATATCTTTAAGGCACGGATCCCGTTCTACCCAATTCTGAGGTGTTAACATACTTAAATATACATTTAACTCTGCAATTTCAGGAACTAAAGATTGAACATAAATTGTTGCAATATCTGGATCAATTCCGCAGGCAAGCCAGTCTATTACAACATCTGTTACATCCTGTTTTAAGTTTTCGGTTTTATCATATTTTGTTGTAAGTGCGTGCCAATCAGCGACAAAAAAGAAACACTCATACTCTTTTTGTAGTTTAACCAGATTTTGAATTACCCCTAAATAATGGCCTAAGTGTAATTTACCTGTTGATCTCATTCCTGTTACAATTCTATCTTTCATAACACGCCCTTTCTTTTCTAAACTATTATAGCAAAAAGAAGATATTGTTACTGATAGTTGTTATGTAAACAAATGTAACAAAAAATACGGTTTGTGAAATCAAAAATTTTTTAAATACTTTATATGTATAAGAGAACAAAAAATATAAGGAGAGATGAGATGACTTTTTTAGCAATTGATGCACAAAAAAACTTATTTACACTGCAGAAAAGCCAGCTGCAATTTGAACAGACTCTTGTAATGAGCAGAGCAAACTATATTACAAAACAAATGGGTTACAGAGCGCAACAACTGGAAGAAGCAGATCAAGATGTTGACAACGATGCGACATATATTGCTTTACAACAGCAGGAAGCATACCTTGAGACAAGGCAAGACTCACTTGACTCACAAATAAGTCTTCTTGAGAACGAAATTTCTAGCTTAAAAAACCTTGTTACAAGCAACATTAAATCCTCATGTACATTGAACTTAATCGGTCAATAATTAATGTGACATTTACATAATTTTGTCAAAAAGTTCAACTGTATTAAGCATCAACGATGCAATTGTCATCGGGCCAACACCGCCCGGAACAGGCGAAATGTATGCGGCGATTTTTGAGACATTTTCAAAATCAACGTCGCCGCGAACTTTCCCATTAGAATTTTTAAAAATTCCAACATCAATAACAACACAATCAGATTTTAACATTTTTTCCCCTATAACATTTTTCCCTACTGCTGAAATTAAAATATCAGCAGTTTTTGTTATATCAGAGAGATTTTTTGTATGACTGTGGCACATCGTAACAGTTGCATTCCGCTTTAAAAGCATTTGTGCAACAGGCTTGCCTACCAAATTAGAACGGCCTATTACAACAACATGTTTACCATCAATATCTATTTTATATTCGTCAAGCAAAAGCAAAATCCCTTTAGGAGTACAGGGATAAACGTAAGGTTCTTCACCAGCAAAAAGTTTTCCGAGATTATAAGGGGTCAGCCCGTCAACATCTTTTTGTGGCAAAATAGCATCAATAATTCTGAATTTGTCAATATGTTTTGGAAGCGGAAGCTGCACTAAAATCGCAGTAATACTTTTATTATTATTCAATTCTTCAATTTTAGCTAGAAGCTCTGACTCGGTAACATCTGCCGGATACTCTATCACAATTGAATTAATGCCAAGATTTTCAGCCGTTTTTTTCTTATTGCGGACATAAATCTGGCTTGCCGGATCATCACCTGCTAAAATTACAGCAAGTGTCGGTTTTTCAGACATTTTATCCAATTTTACTTTTAGGTCTGAAAAAATTTTATCTCTTAATTTTTTACCGTCTAAAACTACCGTCATTACACCTACTCTCTGACTTGAGGAAGATTTAATCTGAAATAAAACTGTTTAATAGCATTTTGAATTAGTTCAGACTCTCTGTCCATTGAATGATATTTTAAATCCTCATCAACAGGAATTACACCGAGAACATCAAGATCAAAACGTTTCAAAAGCTCATAAACAGAAGGCAGATTTGTGTTATCGACCTTATTTATAACAACACCGAGCTGATTTCCGGCAGCATATTTGGCGCTAAATTCTTCAATACGTTTTGCAAGATGCGCGCTTTCATCTGTCGGATTTGCAACAATTAATGTCGTGTCAATATCTGTATCCACAAGCTGATTTAAATATTTCAAATCAAATTCACAGTCAAAAATAACAATATCGTATCTGTCGATAAGCTTTAAAACAGCATCATTAATCTGTCCTGTAATCGGACAGCGGCAATCTTTAGAACCGACAAACCATGATACAATGATATCAACATTTTCATCAAGAGAGACGACAATATCTTCCATAGCCCATTCTACAAATTCCTGCTTTGACATCCCTTCAGGAATACCTGTTTTGTATTCATGTTTACCGCTTCTTATACCATAAATTGTGTTTCTGATATCCAGACCGAAGCTATGTGCAAGTTCACTTGTCAAATCATTATCAAACAATAAAATTGATTTTTCGGGAAAATATTCCTGAAAAATTCTCAGAAAAGCTTTCGTAATTGTTGTTTTTCCGCTTCCGCTTTTGCCTGTTAATGCAAGTTTAAATGTCAAATTTTGTACCTTTCTTTCAAATTCTCAGATAATTCTTTTGTTAAAGCCATAGCTTTTATCGCCAGTTCTTCGCTCAATGAACCGGCTCCGCAGGATGGTGTAATAAGTGAATTTTCTATAATAATTTTCTCATCAATTCCTTTTTTCGTCAAATACTTAACAGCTTTTTCAAAAACAGAAATCATTTCATTTAAATCTGTTTTTTCTAAAATTTCCGGATGAAGTGTAGGAACGACTCCCCACGCAATTTTTCTGCCCTGTTCAAGATAAGGTTTTAAATCTTTACCGAACAAGCTTAAATTTTCAGCAAACAAGTAGGCATCAAGATTTATAATATCAACTCCAGCCGTAATTGGTACATTCCAATCACACTTTCCGCAGCAGTGAATTGCGCTCATCGCACCGTTTGATTTTATTAAATCAGATATTTCTTTTAACATTGAAATAACTTCTTCCTGCGAAATTGTTATGAATGCTGATGTACCCAGCTGTGATATCGAAGGTTCATCAATAAAAATTATCGGAGTAGTTTCGGGGCTTGCGCACTTTATTTCTTTTATCTGCCACAGAGCCTTTAAGGTAAGCGTTTTTGTTATAATTTCTTTTAATGTTTCATCATAAAAAACGCATTTGCCTGATTTGTCAACAAGCGTGGTCGCAAGCGTAAACGCTCCAACAATCTGCCCTTTTGCAAATGCAGGTTTCGTATTTTTTACTATTTTTATAAATTCAGGAAACGTACAGGAACTATTTATTGCATATTTATTAATTTTATCGCAGTTAATATCGGCAGTAATTTCTTCATAATCCGCAAAAAACTGTTCCATATCCTCAAAGAATTTATCACTCTCTGTTTCAAGGTATGACTTCCCTGAATTTTCATCAATAAAAAACGAAGGCATATTTCCCAAAAATTGAAAAATCATGTCTTCGTTTTTGTTAATTTTGCTTAATTGAGGCCAGAAGGGAATTTTGTCAAAATCTTTTTTAACAATTTCCATAGCAGATTCTAAATCGGTATGAGGCAGAGAACCTATTGCCAGAGCTTCAAGTGTCAATTTAGAATTTGCTGTCATCTGCTGCCTATTCTTCAGTTTCTTCTGCAACTTCTTCAACAGATTCTTTAAGAACTTCAGAAGCTGTAACTACAACAGCCAATTCGCATTTAACTTTAGAAGTTAATTTGATAAGCATTGTATATTCGCCGATTTTGTTAATCGGAGCATTCAAAGAAACATTCTTTCTATCAACTTCAATGCCTGATTTAGCTTTTAATTCTTCAGTAAGTTTTTTAGTTGTAATTGTACCGAATAATTTACCTGATTCACCGGCTTTTGCGGAAAGTTCAAGTTTTGCAAATTCTTCGATTTTCTTAGCAGTTTCCAGAGCTTCTGCGTGCAATTTTTCCTGTTTAGCTTTAATTCTTGCCAGATTTTTTTCTCTGTTTTCTAAAGCACCTTTAGTAGCTATTTCAGCAATTGATTGAGGGAGAAGGAAGTTTCTTGCGTAACCGTCCTTAACATTAACGATGTCGCCTGCTTCTCCGAGGTTTTGAACATCTTTTTTTAATATAACCTGCATTTTATATCTCCTTTTCTATTTATATCTCGCAAGTAAGCCTATCCTACAATAAACAAAACTTAATGTCGAGTATTTTTTTCGGATTGTAAAGATTATCGAAATTTCACTATTGACAATTATCTTAAAATAATAAATAATGAATAATGAAGGAAATAAATAAGAGGAGTTGAAAAATGAGTAATAGTAAAGCTTTGAGTTGCCCCCCCCCCGACAGAATAAAGATTTGACAAGTGTTTCGCGTATTTTTGCGTTTACTTTAGCAGAAGTTCTTATTACTCTCGGGATAATCGGTGTGGTTGCAGCATTAACTATGCCTGCATTGATCACAAAATATGATGAAATGGTTATGGTAAATAAACTTAAACGAACTTATTCGGAGCTTGCCAATGCAATTGAACTTAGAAAAGCGGAACTGGGTACAGACAGTTACGCGGATCAATTTAATCCTGATTTTAGTGACGCTGAACAATTGGACGGTTTTTTAAAATATCTTAATGTTGTAGAAAGATGTTCAGCTTCAGACAGTCAAGGCTGCGGCGGGAATTACACAACATATCCTAAAAGTAAGACTAATGATGGCTACGGGAATGTAAAAAAGGGGAAATTTAATGGAGAAAGAGCTGTATTAAATGATGGTACTACTATAAAACTGGGTACAAAAAACTGGACTGGAAATTGTGTAGTAACCTATGATAAATACGAAACTAATGCAAACGGAAATTATACAAATATAGTTGATGGCAAGCCGGTACCATCTGGATCTTTCAAAGATACACAGTGTGCTGAAATATTTTTTGATATAAACGGACCTAAAAGAAGAAATCAGTATGGCTATGATATGTACAGCTTTATAGTGAGACCGACAAAGCTGGATCAGCATAAAGGATACGGTGGATTATACGATACTATACGAACAGGGAAACTTAATTACGAAAGATATAGTGAAGGCAAATTTTAAGAAAGCCTGAAACTTAATGCCGGTCATTTCTTATTTTTTTCGGATTGTAAAGCACAAAGTTCGCAGTCCAGATTTTCTATTTTTTCACAGACTTTGTCAAGATTGTCCAATATCATCTCTGCACAAGCATATTGATAATAATTATCCTTATCATTTTGAAAAGAAAGCATAAGAGAATCATTCGAAACTTTCATCTGGTTATAAACGTTAATTGTATCTTCCAGAATTTCATTAACTTTTTCTTCCATACACATTTGTCTTTTAACCTGTATATTAGTTTATATAACTAATATACAGGTTTGAAATTAATTTGTCAAGCACCTATTATAATAGGTAATATGACTAGAAAAAATGGTGTACAAAACAAAAAAATAGGTTTAAAGATCAAGCTTGAGCGAATAAAACTTGGATTATCACAAGAAGATTTAGCTTTTAAAGCTAATGTAAACAAAAATACCATTGGTGCAATTGAACGTGCAGAACAATCACCTAGCTTTGATACTCTGGAAGCAATTGCAAAAGCATTTGAGATATCTGTACAAGAACTATGCAATTTTGACAATTTGTAAATTTGGGTAAGTTCCCTTACCTCCTCTGACACACCGTATTACGAAGAAATCGGTTAGGAAAGGAGGTCAAATATGAACCATGAATTAATGAAAAAAGCTCTACTGGCAATAGAGCTTTTAATAAGATTAATTATTACGTTAATCTAAGGGAACGAAGAAAGACTTTAAGAGCTTGAGACCTCTTAAGGTCTTTTCCCTAATATATACATTATTTACTATTTGTGTAATTTTGTCAAGTGTACTACTTAATCGCAGGGAAATAATATTTTACACCATTATCTGAGCGCCATCTTACATAGCCGGTTTTCGGGGTTCTGTCAATATCAAAAACACTCACAAGTGCCCAGTTCCCGCGTATAACATTCAGATTAATCTTTTGCGGCATATTAATTGTTGCAACAATTTGAGATTTGTCGTCAGTCGAAACATGGAGATCTTTTGCTTCTGCCGGTGCTTCTTTTAACAAATTCAAACCGTATTTTCTCCCGTACATATTATAAAACATTACCCAGGTAGAAAATCTATATGGATCATCTTTTTTTATCCAGCCTTTTGCACCTGTGGCATTGTTGTATATCACCTGAACCCAATCTTCTGTTTCATCAGTTACGGCAAGAAGTCCTAAATTTTTTGAGGGGATAAATACAACAAACAAGTCCTCTGCTTTCACACTTTCCGGGAAAATTTTCCCCCCGAGCCAGCTTATGCTGTGAACGATATTAGAAGTTTCAGAAGGTTCTTTGTATAAAACAATTTCGCTCGGTGCCTGATAAATCCCGAGTGTATTTGTATGCTCAATGCTTACATATTGCGGGACAACATTATCTGCACAAAATCCCTGTAAAGATGTCAGTAATATTATTGCGATTGTCAAAAAGAATTTTCTCATGTTAAAATCCCTCCACCGCTTCGCGGTCCCCCTCCCTGTTCAAGGGAGGTAAAGTTTAGGTTTTACCTTATTAGTATATTTCTATTCTCACCCACCCCTTTACTTCCCCTCCCCTCAAGGGAGGGGATTAAGATTACACAGAACAATATGCGGCGGGCGGAGCGCTACACTCCCCGGAAACTGATTTCCGCATAAGTTTTTTGAAGTTTTGCGCGGACATTGTTCATCTGATGTTCTATAACTTCATCTGTCAATGTCGCGTTTTCATCCTGCATTTTTATACGGAAGGCAAGACTTTTGAAGCCTTTTTCAATGTTATCGCCCTGATAAACGTCAAACACTTCACTGCCTTTAAAAATATTCTGCTGTACAGCGCTTTTTATAACGCGCTGAATATCTTCAAAACTTACTTCCTCGTTGATTACAAATGCGATATCACGGCGAACTTCAGGGAACTGCGGAAGTTTTTTGTACCGTGTTGTATGTTCTTTTATGATACCGATTATTTCATCAAGGTCAATTTCGAAAATGAACACATCTTGACCTTTGATTTTCATCTTATCTTTCAACAGCGGATGAATTTGTCCGAAATAACCTATATTAGTAAGATTTTTACCCAGAATATTAACTTTTGCGCTTCTGTAAGGGTGCATGTAATCCACATCTTCGCATGGAGTTAATTTAATTCGCTTTGTAACACCCAGTTCATCAAACAATTGTTCAATAATACCTTTAAGCGAATAAAAATCAGTATGGGATTTAATCTGCCATTTGGAGTTTTCAACCTCGCCTGTTAAAACTCCTGCAAGAACTCTTGTTTCTTTAACTCCTGTATTTTTTTCGTCAGAAGGAGCCGTAATCTTGTATGTTTTACCGATTTCATAAGCCCAGAGAGTTTTTTGACCGTTGTCGTAATTGTATTTCAAACAATTTAGAACACTCCCAGCCATATTTTGTCTGAGCATTGTGCTTTCATCGCTTGCGGAATTTAAAACCTTGACAGCTTTTGTATCATCATAAGTTTGCATATATTTATCCAGCAGAGGTTTGCCGATTAAAGATGTTGTTATAATTTCGTCAAGACCTGAAGAAAGCATCAGTTCATTTACTTTTTTAATAACTTTTTCTTCAAGAGAAATGTCAGGTGTGCTGTTTTTATTCGGCAACGTAGTGGTAATTTTATCATAGCCGTTAATTCTTGCAATTTCTTCAATCAAATCAATTTCTCTTGTAACATCACCTGCTCTGAAAGAAGGAACAAGAAATTTTGCAGCCAGCTCGTTCCCGCCGAGTTTTTTAAATCCTAATTTTTCAAGGATAGAAATACATTTGTCGGGAGCAATTTCGCATCCCAAAATTCTTTTTATCTGTGCATATCTTAGAGTTATTTCGATTGGTTCAAGTTCATTTTTGCCGGCTTCAACAACTCCTTCGATTTCGGCATCCGCAAGTTCAGTGAAAAGCTGCATCGCACGCATTAAAGCAGGTTTAACAGCTTCTATATCAACACCGCGTTCAAATCTGGCAGAAGCTTCCGAGCGGTAGCCTACACTTCTTGAAGATTTTCTTGTAGTTACAGAAGGGAAAAATGCAGCTTCCAGCGCAACATTTTTTGTATTTTCATCAATTTCGGAATTTTCGCCGCCGAAAACACCGGCAAGACAAACACCTTTTTCTTTATCGGCAATTAAAACGCTGTCATGCGTTAATTCTCTTTCGGTACCGTCCAAAGTAACTATTTTTTCACCTTCTTTTGCGCGTCTAATACAAATATATCCGTTGAGTTTGTTCATATCAAATGCGTGGAAAGGTGTTCCGTATTCCAGCATTACGTAATTTGTAATATCAACGGCATTGTTTATTGCACGAACCCCTGATGCAATAAGTCTTTTTTGCATCCAGTCAGGGGA
>CALVCJ010000027.1 GCA_944326015.1 Candidatus Gastranaerophilales bacterium | reverse complement strand
ATAATATACTTAATATATATAGAGAGGTATATATTAAGGAGATGTTCTATGGCAATAAGAGTTGACGGTATAGAATCAGAAGACGAATTAAGAAAGGCGCAGGCTGCTGCTCAGGCGCAAGGAACATCTATTACAAATTATAATGAATGGGCACAGATTTTGCAGGAATTTCAGGCAAACGGTATTGAATCAACCGGTTCATACTCAGGTGACAAGGCAAGAATGCAGGAAATTCAGGCAGCTGTTGAACAGTATGCTGCTCAGATTCAGGAGCAGGAAAGAATACAACAAAATGCGCCTGATAATAAAGAAACAGAAAAAGTGCAGAAAGCATCAGAAACAGACAGAAATCAAGAAATGAAAGCAACTGTTGCAAATGCAACAAGTTCACAGATAATGGCTGATTATATGAAGTATTATCATATGTTGATGTAGGTTTT
Source organism: Candidatus Gastranaerophilales bacterium (assembly GCA_944326015.1). GTDB lineage: Bacteria > Cyanobacteriota > Vampirovibrionia > Gastranaerophilales > Gastranaerophilaceae > Stercorousia. The sequence continues at coordinate 24,165 of CALVCJ010000027.1, read as the reverse complement.
TACATCAATGTCAATTGCAATAATCTTTTAAACTGATTGCCCATGAAATTTTTGTCATCCTGTATGTATTTTCAAGATCTCTAAATAGATTCTGAAACGAGTTCAGAATGACAAAGGCACTAAATATTTATGGTGAATATTGTTTAAATATTTTCACCCTGTTAAACGGCCAGAAAAGGATAACAGCACGCCCTATAAATCTGTCCCCGGATAAAAGTCCCCACCAGCGGCTGTCATATGAATTTCCTCTGTTATCTCCCATCATCATATATTTATTTTCTGGAATTATAATCGGACCGCAAAGCATATCTTCCGTACAGTTTTTTTCATAATATTCACTTCTTATATAAGGTTCATTAAGCGGTTCATTGTTGATATATACAGTACTTTTGCCTTCTTTATCAGTTTTTATTTCAAACTTATCTCCTGGCGCTGCAACTACTCGTTTAATATAGGCTATGTCTTTACAGAAAAAACCTGTAAGTCTGGAAAAAATACGCCATGGGGTTTGCGGTAATTTTTCAAACGGAGGGTAAAATACCATAATATCCCCGCGTTTCGGAGTTTTGTAGAACCTCGAAAATCTTTCTACTATTATTCTGTCACCTTCTATCAGTGTAGGACGCATTGATGCTGAGGGAATCCAGCGTATTTCACCTACAAAAAATCTTATTAAAATCACCATTACAACTACAAATATAATAGTTTCCAGAGTTTCTCTTACCATTGGATTGATTTTCATGTAATAGTGTTTAATATTTTTTATAAATTTTTTCAATTTATTCATGCCGAAAAAGTCCTAAAAGCTCTGTAAGTGCTCTTTTGTAATTATTATCTTCTATATGTTTGATTGAACTTAAAGCTCTATCTATATAATTATTTAACAAAAACCTTGTTTTTTCAATACCTTCCGAAATGTTTTCAGTATTTTGGGAATATATTACAGGTGCAGTAAAGATTCCGTCTTTTATATCTGATTTTGAAGTCTGAACATTTATCAGATCATCTCTTATCTGGAAAGCTATACCGAAGCTTTTTGTAAATTCTGAAGCATTGTCTTTTGAATTTGCTAGCAAAAGGGCTGATGAGAGGCCGGCTTCAAATAATTTTGCGGTTTTTTGTTCCGATTTTAAAATATATTCGTTAAGTGTCGGAATTTTGTATTTTGATAAGTGCTGGGTTATTTCCCCATTTGTCATATCTTCTAATGTTTCCGTAAAAATTTTAATTATTTGTGGATTATTTAATTTTAATAAATTTTTTAAAGCTGCAGAAAGCAGGTAATCCCCTGATAATACCGCAAGTTTATTTCCGAATTCATAGTTAAGAGTATTCTCGTTACGTCTCTTATTGCTTTCATCAATTACATCGTCGTGAATAAGCGAAGCATTATGTATTAGTTCAACTGCTATTTGTAACGAAATCTGGAGTTCATTAATATTATAACCTAGAGCTTTAAGGTATAAAAAAGAAACAAGCGGTCTTATATGTTTTGACGGAGCATTTAGCATTCTGAAAAGTTTTGATTTTAAAGGTTCTTGAATGTCTAATTCCTTTACCAGCCCCTGTGAAACCTGCTCTATATCATTATTTACAGGTTCTATAATTTTTAAATATTTTCCATTAAAACTCATATAAATAATATTAGCATAAAAAAAAACGACAAACTGTTTGCTTGTCGTTGGAAAATCAATAGGAAAAAGGGAAAGGAAAAATTTTTATATTAAATTCTTTTTATGCTTTTGTGGATAGAGCGGCTGCGCTCCTTTCTTTAGTTGTGGGTGTGCAAATTCATGCAATATCTTAGTTTAGAATTAGGCTTTGCCTACCCGAATGTTTTGAATGTAGATTCGGTGTTTTTCTCAATAACCTTTTCTACAGCATCAATTTCTGTTGAAATAGCACTTTGTTCGGTATCGAGCTGTTTTAGTCTGAGTTCGAGATTTTTATCTTGAGATTGGATAATCTCGATTTTGGCATTAATTTCATTAATGGCCTGATCGTATTCATATTTTTCATATTCATACTGATTCATTGCATCATCGTATGCATCCTGGTCGGTAACCGTAGATGTAGTTAATGAGTAAGTTACTCCGGTATCTTCAATCGGCGTTCCGGAAGCATCATACTGAGGTATTGTAATGTTAATATACCGTCCAGAGCTGTCTTTTTCAATTTTACATCCTGCAGCTGCTTTTACTTCTTCTGTTTTAGTTTCGCTGCCAAGAGTGTAACAGTTAATGTTAGACTGTGAATTTCCGTTGTTATCATAGTTTGCTGCTTCAAGATCAGATAACTTGTAAAAATACGGATTATATTCATTAGTTGTAGTATTTTTAATATATCTTACAAGATAATCACCTGCTCCGTATTTTTCCTGAAGAAGTGTAAGGTATTCTTGTTCTTCTTTTTTCAGATTTGCAATCTGGTCAGCAGATAGAGTTGACAAATATTCATCAGGATTTGTTAGTTCAATTGTTGCATCTGTAGTATCAACTTCTGTACCAGGAGTGAATTCTTCAGTTGTGTAATATTTTTCGTCAGCTGGATTATAGTATGCAGTGCTTGTGCCTCCGCCGGCAGCTGTAATAGTGTATGATATTGCATCTGACATATTTCTTAATTCTGTGGCTCCTACTTTGTATTTGTAGTTGCCGTCAGCTGAGGATTTGTTCACAATACTTGTTGTTGCACTGACGACTGAAAAATCATCAGTCCATTGTCTAAGATAACTTACTGAATATGTACCATCAGGCTGTGCAATCATTGTTGTAATCTGATTGGTTAAGGCTCCGTCTTCGAAGGTGTACACTGTTTTTGTGTAGTCGTCGACAGATGGAGGTACAGGTACTGACATACCCAACAAATCGTTGTAGTAATTTGCAGACTGGTTTGACAATGTTGTACGCTGTTGGTTGATCTGTTGACCTTCATATTCAACATTGTTTTTTCTGGCTGTCAGACCTAAAAATCTAGCTTGTGACGCTGCCATTCCCATTGCTGTCGATCTTCCTTTCGTTTACTTAGTACTCTTAGTCATGTTATCGACACATGGGATTTAAAACTTTAATCATGTAAATTTTCATGTTAAGAATTTGTAACATATTATTTTTGGGGCTGATTTCTAAAACGGTCTGAAATGTAGGAAAGTATTGCTCCTCCAATTTCTTCATTTGGATCAAAATTTGCGTTTTGCGGATGGAGAGAATTTTGGATTAACATTTTCACGAGTGGTCCAAAGGCATCCGGGGTTTGAGTTTTTCTATAAATACCCGCAAGATAAGTTTGAATATTCGGTGATGTTGTATTATTGAAGCGTGATAAAACAGGATACATTTTTTCGATTCCCTTAACTCCATTGTCGAGCATAGAGTTAACAATATGTAGTGTTTCAACTACTTCAGCTTCATTGTTAGAATAAGCTAGAATATTTGTTAAGTAAGGAATTGCAGCTTCTTTTTGTGAAACAAAGCAGTCAACTTTGTTTTTGTCTACAAGAGTATAATTTCTTGTTCCTTCAGGGAGTCTGCAAGTCAAATATGAATTTTGAATATTATAAGACTGAATATACATTTTGGCTCCTATTTAAGAATATACGAACGGCGGACCATTTTTAATTTCAAATAATATGTTATCTGCAATAACTTTTAATTCTTCTTTTGGCTTTCCTTTAGCGGCCTGTTTGTAGAATTCATCAACAAGCGGCTGGATTGCAGCTTCTTTTTTAGATTTAAAGTTTCTGAGTTCTGTTGAGACGAGTTTGTTTTGCAGGTCAATTTCTGTTTGTGCGTTAAGTTTTTTTACTTGCACTTCTTTAATGGCATCCCCTGTGAGTTTCCCGCCATAGCTCAGGGCTGTAATACCTGTTATGCCGAAAAATAACTGTTTAAACTGTTTGTTATCTGTATCTAGAAGCCAGTTGTAGAAAAACGCTCTGTAATCATCCACGTGTGAATAAAATGTTGGTTTAGGAGTGCCGTCACCTCCAATTGTTTCATTGACTTTTGTTGTCGAAGTTTCGGATTTTTTGACAAGTTTTTGTATGAATTCTTCAACTTCTGTTTTAGCCCAGTTAAGATTTTTCAAATATTTTTTTATTGTTTCAGCATTAGCGTCAATTGATTGCAAATATGCTTCAAGAAGTTTTTTATCATTTTCTTTAGTATTATTTGTAGAATTTTTAACGATATCTTTAATCAGTTTATTTATATTTTTTACATATTCTTGAAGAAGGATTTTACTTTTACTTAAATTTTTGAGGGTTAAAAATCCTAAACCGGTTATTACAGCAGCCGTTCCTGCACCAAGAAGGAAGTAGTTTAAATTATTTTTATTTGTTTTATTGTTGTTACTTCCCGTAAAGTTTAGATATTTACCGAAATTAGGCAGGATTTTTTCTTTATCATCTGTCAGGTATTTGCTGAATTCTCGTGCTTTTTCAGATAGCAGACTCCGTGTAATCTGAATTTTGCCTGCAAATGACTGGGTTTCTATATCAATCAATCTTTCCTGCATGTTTTTTTGAATATCAGCTTCACGTTTTTTTACCCAGACTTCTTTAAAGCCGTCAAAGAACGTTTTACCCATAAAAGCCATAGCACTGAGAGTTAAGACTCCCAGGCCTGCAAGAATTGTTTTTCTTGTCGGACTTTCAACCATCTGATAAATTGCCTGATGTTTTTCATCATTAAGCGCTACATTTCTTGTAAGCTGCGGAAGTCTTTTTTCATTGGATATTTTTAAATGAATACGTGTGTTTCGTCTTACAAATGCCGATAGAAGAGCAATTACTCCCATAACACCAACACTTATGGCACTTACAGGCAGAATACTTTTTTCAGGGGAGTAATATTGTTCATAAAGCCGTGAAGGCATTTTTGAATTTTCAGATATAACAAGTGTATCACATGTGTCTTTAAGATTTATTTTGCAATCCGGGCAGTCTTTTATAAAATTATTAACCAGCACCCCTTCTTTTGTTTGAGAATTGGCGCGTTTTTGAGTTGTTGTCAAATTCTTTTGTTGTCTTAAAGTTTCACTGTCGTTTAAAGGATTAATTGTCATTTTCTTCTAAATCCTTTTCATTTTGTGTAAGTTTTTTATATAAATCATGTATAAATGTTCTTAATTCAAAGGCTTTTTGGGTTTCATCAATTTGTTTGTCCTCATTATCTGCATCTAGGGGGCTGAATATTGAAAATAGCGATTTTACTTTCTTTTTTAAATCTTTGAATGCTTCTGATATTTTCTTTTCCGCCGCGGCTTTGAATTCACCAGCCATAGCCGTTAATTTATCTGAAATATCAGCAAGTTTTTGCTGTATTGTTTGTAATGTATTTGATATAGTAGAGGGCAGATTTGCAATTGCTTTTATAATTCCTCCGAGAGCTGTATTTAATACAAAATTTACAGGTTTTGCAATAATTGAGGAAGTGTTGTTTGAGAAAAATTGTGCAATGTTTGCAAGTTTTTGGCTGGAATTCATCAGTGCATTTTGAAACGCCTGAACATTTTTTGCAAAATTTTGAGCATCCAGTTCTCGTTGTAATTTTGCATTTTGTTGAGCTTTTAAAAAGGCTCCTATTGCTGCGCATTCATTCCAACTCATTTCACCGGGTTTCGCGGAAAAGTCGGCTTTTTTCATGCCTCCTCCTCCCATACCGCTGCAAATAGGGCATGCTCCTTGCGGAAGCCCGTGCGGACAGGTGCCTACACGTGTGTTATTTGTTTGTAATGCTGTTACAGGCATTAAAAAATCCTCTAATTCCAAAATAGAGGACTCAAAGAAGTTATATTTAGACATCCCGAATCTGCACGTCGGTTTGTTTTTCTTTGAGTGTTCCGGCTTTTACGGCTGCGGCAGCAGCTGGAGATATTCACTCCATTTCCTCTTTCCAATATTTATACTAAAATAAGATATTTTTTTAGTCAATTTAATTATTAATATCTTGAAATAATTGTTAATATATAATATAATATGAATAATATATTTATATTATTTATTCAGAAAGGAGTATAATTTATGAGGACAACAATTTTATCTAAAATTTCGGGGGGGGGGCTTTTTTAAGCTTATACCGGATATTTCGAGGATCTACTCCGGCAGAAGATTATACGCACGCGGACTACTGTAATAATATTCATCATGCAGCCTTTACTCTGGCGGAAGTTTTAATTACCCTAGGGATTATCGGGATTGTTGCAGCAATGACGCTCCCCGTCCTCATAGCGAACCATAGAAACAAAGTAACCGAAACAAAACTTGCAAAATTTTATTCCGTTATGAATCAGGCAATAAAATTTGCGGAAGTTGAAAATGGCGACGTTGAATTGTGGGTTCCGCAACAGTCTCAAGATATGTGTGGCGATTTCGGACAGTGGTACAACAAGTATCTCGCAAAGCACATAAGCTCAATAAGTAAAGACTATGTAGGCTCTGGAAAAAGGTATTATGAGGTTGCCTTTAGTGATGGCAGCGGATTTGTAGCATATATTCCGCAAGCGCAAGATAGCGGAGCAACAGCTGCATATGTATTTTACTGTACTGATTTCAAATATTGTGCTATGCGGGAGACTGATACAGAAGTAGGTGTTAATGAAGCTTACTCTTATGACGGAATACATACTTTTCTTTTTGCTATATGTAATAATGGCAAATTTGTCGCGTCGAGTATTTGTGGATACAGTTTTTCAAGGGATGTTATGTTAGAAGGATGCGCAAACAAAAACCCGCATTTAAGACATTTATGTACTGCGTTAATCCAATACGACGGCTGGAAAATCAGCAAGGATTACCCTTGGAAAAGAAGATAAAAAACAAGTCCTATTTTCTGAAATAGTCACATATTAAAGTTTTTTTTCGAGGAATAAAGTTTTTGATTTTATCAAAAAATTTATTCCTTTTTGAATTTTCCAATTCTTTTTTCAATATTGCTTTTTCTAAAACTACTTTGTTGTAAAGATCTGAACATACAGAACTTTTTTCAACATGCTCTTTTAATTTCGCCAGTTGTATTTCTTTTTCTCTGATAAAATGTATTAGTTCTTTTTTCACTTTGAAAGACCTCTTGAACTCTACCATATCAGAATAAGCTTAATTAGTATTTTTTAAATCGACTTTTTAGTTGATTTAGTGTTATACAGGCAATAAATCATACTCATAACCGATTTTTAAAGCTTTGATATTTAATGGTAATAGATTCTTTCTGTGAGGCGGAATTACGCTATCAAGAGCCTTATTTAAATAATCAAGCGAAACAATTTTTCCGGCTTTGGCAAGAATTCCCAGAGCCAGAATATTTGCCATTTTTACGTTTCCTAGGTCTTCTGCTAGTTTTGTAATCGGAGCAAACAGGTAATCGATATCTGTTCTTGCTTTAATTTCTTTGACAAGTGTTGAATTCGCAATCATTAAACCGCCCTTTTTTATTTTTGATAAAAATTTATCAAATGACGCTTGGTTTAAAGCAATAATAAAATCTGCATCAGATTTATTAACTTCACTGACTTCTTCATTGCTCATAACTATTTCACAATTTACGGTACCCCCGCGCATTTCGGCTCCGTATGACGGATACCATGTTACGTTTTCTCCTGAGAGCATAAACGCATTAGCGAGCACTTCTCCTGCTAATAAAACGCCCTGTCCGCCAAATCCTGCTATTATAAAGTTTTTTTCCATTTTACTGTCCTTTTCTAATAATTATTGTCATTCGGAACTTGTTTCAGAATTAATTTATACCGGTATTAGTTTTTGAATTATTAATGTGTTACGTCTTTATATATTCCTGGTTTAAATACCGGCATCATTTCATTTCTAATTCTTTCATGCGCTTGTTGGGGTGACATTTTCCAGTTTGTCGGGCAGGTTGAAAGAATTTCAACAAATCCAAAGCCAAGTCCGTGAATTTGTACTTCAAAAGCTTTTTTAATTGCCTGTTTAGCCTTTCTTATATTTGCCACTGTGTCCAGTGAAACTCTTGCACAGAATGCTGTGCCCTCGCAAAGTGCAATATGCTCTGCAATTTTTATCGGGTACCCGTAGTAGTCAACATTTCTCCCTGTTGGTGAAGTTGTTGTGACCTGTCCTAAAAGTGTTGTAGGACCCAACTGTCCTCCGGTCATTCCGTAAGTTGTATTATTTATGCAAATTGCTGTAATATTTTCTCCGCGTAAAGCTGCGTGCATACTTTCTGCAAGACCGATTGAGGCAAAATCTCCATCTCCTTGATATGTAAATACAAATTTGTCAGGTCTTGCTCTTTTGATACCTGTGGCTTCTGCCAGAGCTCTGCCATGCGGGGCTTCAAGCGCGTCAACGTCAATATAGTCATATATGGTAACGGAACAGCCTATAGATGCTGCAAGAATAGTATTTTCTCTTATGCCAAGTTCATCAAGAACTTCTGCGACGAGTCTGACTGCAACGCCGTGATCACAGCCCGGACAAAATGAATATTTTATATTTCCTTTTAAAGATTCAGGTAATTTAAATACTTGTGTTGCCATTATATTAATTCCTCAACTCTTTTAACAATTACATCAGCAGACGGTGGTGCACCTACACCTTTATTTATCAATTCAACAGGTGCATTCCCGTTTACAGCAAGCCTTACATCATTGACCATCTGCCCCATATTAACTTCAACTGTTATGAATTTTTTTACTGTTTTTGAAAGTTCATTTAATCTTTTATTCGGGAACGGATACAGTGTTATTGGTCTGAAAAATCCTGTTTTAATACCATTTTTACGCAATTTTTTCATTGCTGTTTTGACATTACGCGACGTACTGCCAAAGCTCACAAGAATTATATCAGCATCCTGTGTATTTAATTCTTCCCATTGCGTTTCATTTTCTTCTATTGTTTTATATTTTTCAAACAATTTTTCAAGGAAAACACATCTGTCATCTGCAAGCGGAGCATAGGAGCGTATAATTCTCGATTTTCTTCCCTTAGCACCTGTTAAAGCCCAGCTTGATGTATCAATTTCAGGGTACGGATAATCATAAAATTCTACAGGTTCCATCATTTGCCCCAAAAGTCCATCAGCTAAAAGTACTGTTGGATTTTTGTATTTTTGGGCAAGATAAAAAGCTTTATAAGTTAAATCAACACATTCCTGAACTGTTGAGGGCGCCAGAACTATAAGTTTATAATCCCCGTTTCCGCCTCCTTTTGTTGCCTGAAAATAATCGCCCTGTGAAGGATAGATATTCCCGAGTCCTGGGCCTCCTCTCATCACGCTAACTAGAACAACCGGAAGTTCATCTGCGGTTGCATACGAGAGACCCTCCTGCATAAGTGCAACAGCGCAGGAAGAAGATGATGTCATAGCTTTTACACCGGTTGAAACAGCGCCTATTGTCATATTTATTGCAGCAAGTTCACTTTCTGCAGAAACATATCCGCGTTTTAATTCCTGCATTTTCCCGCTCATAAATTCTCCAATTTCACTCTGAGGGGTAATAGGATAGCCGAAATAACACTGACATCCTGCAAGTACTGCTGCATTTGCTATAGCATAATTCCCTTTTGTTAAGACTTTTTTATTTGTTAAGCATTCTACCATTTTTTTATCCTTTGTAAACTTCAGTTATCGCAAGATCCGGACATCTCATTGCACACATGGCGCATCCGATGCATTCATTATTGGGATCATCAAATTCTATTATATGATTTCCGAGACTGTTTGTGTCATTACCGATTTTTAATAATTTTTTCGGGCATTCATTTATACATAAACAGCATGCTTTACATTTGTTTTTATCAATAACAATATGGCTCATTTTTACCTCTGTAAAATTAAAGTGTCTATATAATAGTATATCACTGAATAACAAAAAGGCATACTTTTTCTTTACAATTGTAATAATTTAGTTAATAGTTTGCCCGCTTGTGTATTATTCTGTTAATATATATGTTATAAAGAGGGATATTGTTTTAGGAAAGAGAAAAAAATGGCGCTAACAGTTGATGAACTTGCTGAAATACTCAACACAATACGTGTTGAAAACGAAGGTAATGTTAAAAATTTCGAAAAAGTTTTAACAGGTATTAATACAAAAATTGAAATGATGGCTGCAGATAATGAGGCTACAGATTTAATAAAAGTTTATATATCCGAGCTTAAAAAATCTGTAGAAGAAGGACGCGGCGTTGCAGCTGATGGGCTTTCCGGACTGCAAAATTCATTGAACGAAATTATTTCTTCCCAAAAAGATTTTATTAAAATAGATCAAATGGGAACTTTATTCAACTCTCTTTCTGAAAATATTTCAGGTTATACCCGTGAACTCAGCCGGCAAAGCTCTGTTCTTGAGGATGTGGGTGAAAGAATTAATTTTGTTCAGGAAAATACTCTTGACTCTGAAGATTTAAAAGCTCTGTTCGATAGAATGACATCTGAGCTTGCTGAGATTAGCCGTAATACGCAGACTTCTCTCGATAATATAGGGAGGACTCTTTTTGAAACTGCAGATAACATTAAAAAAATTGATACTGGCAAGCAGGTTGCCGAGATTAAAAGTCAAATAGAAAATCTTTCTTCTGATTTAAAATCAATTCCTTCAAAAATATCTTTTTCCAATCTGGAAGAAAGAATATCTTATTTCCAGAATATAATTGATTCTTTAAAAGCTGTAATTTCGGACACAACTGCCCAAAGCACTAATGCTTTAACGGACAGATTTTCAAGACTTGAAAATTCTTTTAAAAATATTGTGACAGAATCAGATTTTACTGCATTTAGAGCTGACCTTGCTAATTTTGTCCAGAAAATTATAGACAATTCTTCAGCATTAAATTCGGAATTGTCATACAGTACTGAAAGAATTGAAAATATTTTGACAACAGTAAAATCACTTGATTTTAGGGATGATTTTGACAATATAACTTTGCGTCTTAACGACCTAAAAGAAGCTTTTGAAGAAGGGTATAAGTTAAATTATTCAAATCTTTCCTTTGAAATAAGCGGTTTGTCGGAAAAACTTGACTCAGGTTTTGCAAGTCTGGATGAGGACAGAAAAAAAGAATATTCGGATGTGAAAAATGAGCTTTCCGGAATTCTTTATAATTTACAAAATATACTTAATTCAAATCCGCAAAAATCTCTAGATGAGTTATCAGCTCTTACGGGACAGGTGTTGTATGATGTTCAAAATCTGAGAAATGGTATAGTTTCTGATATTCAGGACGATTACGGCGATGTCAAAGAAAGTATAAACGGACTTATTGAAAATATCCGTGCAGTGAAAGAAGATTTTGTATCCCAAAATGAGTCTTCCTTTAATTTGGCATCTCAAAAATTTGATTTTGTGGAAAAAAAACTAGAAGATCTAACAAAATCGTTATCAGAGAATGGGAAAGCAGAGACTTCCGAAATAATAAATACTCTCGATAAAGTTTCTTTAGATATGTCGGAGCTTGTTTCTACGGTTAAGGATAATTCAAATTCAAATTATGAAGCAGTAAAAGAATATATTGAGGAACTCGTTTCGACTGTTAACAATCTTCATAGTGATTTTAGCAATATTGCAGATAAAAATTCTTCTCGTATTATATCTGATATCGCAGGTATATCAACAGACATGTCGGAATTAAGAGATGAATTCAGGCAGGTCGCAGAAACGGATCTGGTTAATTTTTCAGGAATAGCAGGTGACATTTCTGCTGTATCTTCAAAAATAGAAAATCTTGAAAATGTTTTTACTGATAAAGCTCAGGTTAATTTTGAGAAATTAAAAAATATTCTTGATGATTTATCAATAAAAATTTCAGATGATATCGAAAAGCAAAGGGAATTATTTTTAAATACATCCTGGGCAAGTGATGAACAAAAACTTGAAGCTATTAAAAATTTGTCTTCTAATGTCAAAAATTTTGAGGATATACTTAATTCCGCATCTGACAATTTTGCTTCTGAAATAAAAGCTAATATTCAGGAGCTTAAAGAATTTATAGGTGAAGTCAGCAATTCTATCTATGAATCCCACAATATCAGCGAGGAAAAGTTTACCTCAAAACTAGAAGCTCTTGAAGTTCTAAATAATACGTTTGACACTTTTTTTACAAAAATAAATTGCGGTGTAGAAAAAATCCTTGAAAATCTTTCATTACTTGACAGTACTGAACAGAATGCAGCAATCAGAAGTGAACTTGATAGTATTTTATCATCCTACACTTCACTGCAAGAACTTGTTAATGTTCAGATAAAGAAAAGTGATGAATTGTCCGCGATTATTTCGAATTTAAATGAAATAGTGTTGAAAAAGGATGATTTATTGACATTAAGTGACAGGCTAGAACATTACGGAAGTATATTGCCTGAATTAAAAGAATTATTGACTGATTCTTCAAATGATACTAAAGCTTTATTTGAGAAGCTTGAGATATCTTTAATGAACACCGTTGATAAGGAAAGTTTTTTGGTATTCAAAAATGATTTAACATCTTTACTTCAAAAAATTTCAGATAATTCAAATATTTTAAACTCCGATTCTGTAATAAATAGAGAGAAAATAAATGAAATTTTGAATAAATTTTCAAACATTGAACCTTATGATTATTCGCATGATTTAAATACCCTTTTATCAAAACTTGATGATTTAACACAGTTATTTGAACTTTCATCAAGCAATAATTTTATAAGTCTTTCAGATAAAATAGATGAAGTTAAAAATATTGTAGTAAAAACGAATTGTTCCGAATATTTGACAGAAAAGCTAAGTGAATTTAAAGGACTGTTTGACTCGGTAAAGGAGCTTATATCATCATCATTTTTAGCTTCTGATGAGAAATATACACTGACCAGTGAAAAACTTTTAAATCTTGAACAAACTTTTTCCAATGTTGTAACCGGAGCAGAATTTGCTCTTTTGCGTTCGGATGTCATTGAGTTTCTCGGCAAGATTTTAGACAATTCAGATGAAATTCAAATCAATTCCGATATTATAAAAGATCAAATTATTGAGATTTTTGATAAAATTCAAAGATTTGATTACTCTCAAAATTTTGAAAAAATTAATTCAAAATTAGATGAAGTGCAGATTGCATTTGAAAATAACGCAAAAAATAACTATGAAAATATTATAAATGAAATAAATAATTTAAAAGAAGAGATAACCCTTGAGCTAAGTGATAAAGGAAATATATACAAGGAAAAGGCAGCAGTTATAAATGACGGTTTATCCGCTCTTGTAGGCGATATTGCTGCATTAAAAGATTTCTCAACATTTAATTCAGGCAAAATTGTTGATAATATTATTGATGTATTAAATAAGAAAACGCAGGAACTAAGTGAAAATATAAATTCCGAAACAAAAATAAATATTGAAGATTTAAAATTTACAACTTCAAATATGCTCGCTGAAATCCGCCAGATTAGTGGTGAATTTATAAGGAAGTCTGATACTGATTCTCTTGAAATTACGACAGGATTCGATAAAATAAAAATGTCTGTTGATAACCTTGTAAATTTATTTACTTCATTAAATGATGAATTAAGAAATGAGATATCACAAAATAAAACACCACAGGAACTAGTTTCAAATATCATTGATCTTGGCTCTGCGGTTGAAGAGCTAAAATTGGAAATCCAGAAGGTTTCATCAGAATACTTTGATCGTATATTTACAGGAATTCATGAAATTTCCGGTAAAATTGACGGTTTGTCTGATGGTGTTTCAAATGATATTACTGAAAATCTTGCTGTGTTAAAGGATTCTTTTACTCTTTTGTCCGAAGACATACATGCCATGCATGTTGAATATTCTGAGCAAATAAAGAGTATCAGCGAAATTCAGACGTTTGAACTTAAAAATATTTCCGTAAATGTTGGCAGTTTCAAAAATCATGTAAATGATATTTGCGAAAATTTAAAGAACTATATTACGGAATTAAACGTAGCATCAAAGTCTGCAAAATCCCTTAGTGACAGTAAATTTTCTGAAAAGCTGCTTGATATTGAGGCTGCAATGGTCAATGCTTCGGAAATTTATGAGTCAAAAGTTGAACTTTTGCAGGGTAAATTGTCTGAATTTACAAAAGCGACAGAAGATAGTTCTGTTCAAGTACAGGATAAAGTAAATGCCTCAATTGCAGAAATAGTTGAAGTGAGAGGCGAACTTGGCGTTATTAGCGAATTTTTGAAAACTTCCAAAACTTCATTTGACGAAAATTTTTCTCAAACTGTTGCAGGTATTGACGATGGAATTAATAATATTCTTGAGAGTTTGAATGGTATAAATAATTATTCTCCTGATGAGTTTAGTTCTGCGGTAAGTGAAAATATTGCAATTATTGATAACAAGTTTGAAAGGCTTATTGAACTTACAGAGCAACTGAAGAACAGTGGTAATGATGAAGTAATGACCGTTCTTGATGATAAGATTTCTGCTCTGAAAAATGAGATAGCACTGATTAATACTGATATATCTGATGCCTTGCAGTGCAGAGCTGATGAAATTATTAGTGCATTTGAACCTGTAAGAAATAGTGTAGAAGAATTAACTAATACCGGATTTGATAAAATAACTTCCGATTTGAAATCGTTGCTGGAAGCTTCATTTATGAATTTTTCAGTTGATGTGAACGGAGAACTCGCTACCAATTCTGAATCAGTGTTAAGGCTTGAGCAGGCCTACAAAGAGACTTATAACAGAATTACTGCAATAGAAGATTGTGTTTGCGATAAGATTCAAAATGACATTGAACTTTTAAATCTTACTATTGAAACAAATTCTCGTAACCTCAAAAGTAACTTTGAAGAAAAATTATACGAATATATAAATGATTTAAAAGAACAGCTTGATTTAGTACTAAACAGTACAAAGGTTATTGATGCCGTTGAAAATTTGAAGGATGAATTCTCTGTAAAATTGGATTCTTTATTAAATGATCAAGCTTTTATTACGGGTAAATCAAAATCAATATCTGAATCTCTAGGTGCAATACATCAGAAAATAGATGTTCTTACATCTATGGATGTTAGTGAGGAAATTATAGGCGTATTAAATGATATAGGTGAAATGGCTGAAAAGAGAGGACATGATTTGAGTTCTCTGATAGAAACATTAACCGAAAAAGTTGATATAATAAGCAGTAATGAGGAGTTAAAATTTCAACTTAATGAAATTGCCGCTAAAATCAGCAGTTTACCGGATGAGAATATTATTAGTAATGCGCTTAAAACTTTGTCTGAAAAAATAGATGTAATTGTATCGGATGCAACATCTGAAGAAATATTAAATACATTAAAGGATTCATTTAATGAAATAAATTCAAAAATTGATATTTTATCACTTGACAGTTCGCCTGACAAGTTAAAAGAGGTCCTCAAAGATGGATTAAACGATATAAATGCCAAAATAGATGTTATTGCTCAAGATAACACAAAAGAAGAAATAAGCGAAATTCTTTCAGAAGTTTTTGATACTGTAAATTCTAAGATAGATGTTATAGCATCGGATAATTCCTTAGAAGATGTCAGAGAAATGCTTTCCGAATCTTTTGATGCAATAAATTCAAAGGTAGACGTCTTAGTCTCGGACAATACTATGGATGAAATTCGTACAATGCTGAGTGATGCATTTGCCACAATGAATTCAAAAATAGATATAATTGCTTCCGATACTTCTGTTGACGATCTGCATGAGAAATTTGATGAATTTACTCAAACTGAAGATAAGGTTGCACAAATGCTGTCTGCCTTACATGAGAAAGTTGATATTCTAACTCTTGATAGTTCAGAATTTAATCTTGAAGATGAAATTGATGATATAAAAGATTTGATATTTGAACAGAGAAAGTATTTTGAGACAACATCTGATGAAAAGGCTTCGGCAATTGATAAATATCTGAGGGATGTGCTTTTAAAACTCGATAATGTTGATCTTGAAAAAAATTCCGAGGACATAAAAGATTCAATCATGAACGCGCTTGTGTCCCTTTTTGATCAGATATCTTTTGTTGAAGAATCAGAAGATATTAAAGATTTTGTTGAGGAAAAAACGGATTTAATTAACCAGAATCTTATTGAAGTGCAAAATCAGTTAAAGCATATTGCAATGTCAAATGATGATTCTAATTATTCTTATACTCTTCATGATGTTGAAACAGATATTGCTAAGCTCAGACTTGCCATAAATAATATGTCCGGTAATGATTTCGGCAGTCTTTCAGAGGATATAAAAAAGATTGTTAATTCGGTTGAAGAACTTGAGTCGACGCTTACACAAGATCAGGCGTTTGACTTAAAAAAAGATATTGAAAAATTAAATGAAGATATTTTGAGTATAAGTTCAAGAACGAATAAGATACTTTTAACATCTGATGAGTCCTATAAGGCTTTGCATGATGGATTAAATAATTTTAGCAGCCTCGCACTTAAACTGGAAGACAGAATAAATTATCTTGGTAATACCGAAATAAGTGAGAGACTCGAGAAAAAACTTGACAGCATTCATTCTATGTCAGTTGAATCTGCAAATGCAGACAAAGTATTCCATCAGGTAATGATGTATCTTGGAGAGTGGGTGGATTCAACTACAGAAAATATTTCAAGTATTCTAGACAAAACTTCTGCCATAAATAAAATTAAAGACGATATTGAAGAATTGAGAAAGGCTATTCCTGATAAATCAGATATTCTTGACGACATTGAAAACCGTTTTGAACAGCAGGAACTTAGAATTGACAGATTGGAAATGAAACTTGAAAGAATTTTATCGACACTTGAAGAAAAAGATGATATGGTGTTAAATAGAAAAGTGGATAAGATTGAAAAAATGTTATCCAGACTTGGAACTAATATCGAAAAGCTTACATCATATGTCGACGATGAAGAATAAATTAATTTCTGATTTAAAAAAGAATTTGTCTCCTTCCAATGTTTTAGACACACTGGAAGAAAGATATGCCTATGCACAAGATGCGGCAAATATAAGGGAAATTGAAAATCTGCCGGATGTTGTTGTATTCGTAGAAAATACAGAGCAGGTGCAAAAAGTCGTAAAGCTCGCAGGTAAATACAAAATTCCTATAATTTGCCGCGGTGCAGGTACAAATGTTGTCGGGGCATGTACGGTTGAACATGGCGGAATCATTTTGAATTTTTCTAAAATGAATAAAATTATTTCAATTAACAAAGGAAACATGAGTGCAGTTGTTGAACCAGGTGTAGTACTCGCAGATTTGCAGAAAGAAGTTGAAAAATTTGGTCTTTTTTACCCACCTGATCCTTCAAATCTCGCTGTGTCTACAATCGGTGGAAGTATTGCGCAGTCATCAGGCGGGGCAAAATCTTTTAAATACGGGACTACTAAAGATTATGTTATAGATTTAAAAGTAGTTATGGCTGACGGTGAAATTTTGAGAACCGGCTCAAATACCATTAAAAACGCCACCGGATATAATTTGAATACACTTTTTGTAGGTTCCGAAGGAACTCTTGGGATAGTTGTAGAAGCAACTTTAAGATTAATTCCTAAGCCGCAGAGCAAAAAAGTTTTTATGGCGTATTTTGATACGGTGAAAGAAGCTGTAAAGGCAGTGAATTATGTTATTGATCAGCGAATATACCCTGCAACTATTGATTTTATGGATAAAAATGCTATTCAAACTGTAGAAATGTTTTATCACGCAAATCTTTTAACTGATAAAGAAGCTGCGCTGATTATAGAAATTGACGGTTTTGAATGTTCAATGCAATATCAGGAAGATGTAATTTTTAATATCTTAAAAAATTGTAATGCATCCGCAATTCAAGTGTCACATAATGATGTGGAATACAATAAAATATGGACTGCAAGGCGTTCGTCAATGGGTGCATGCGCAAAATTAAAACCGAATGTAACGACAGATGATGTAATTGTTCCGAGAGAAAATTTAGAAGCACTTGTTACAGGTATCCGCTCAATTTGCGAAAAATACAATCTGGAAGTTTGTATGGTTGGTCATGTTGGAGATGGAAGCGTTCATCCGCAGATTCCGATTGATTATAATGATGAGGATGAGTACAAACGTTATAAACTTGCGAAAAGCGAAATTTATGACCTGACTGTAAAGCTTGGCGGAATTTTATCAGGAGAGCACGGCATAGGAGCTGTAAAACGGGATTATATAGATAAAGTTGTAAATTCAATAGCTCTTGATTATATGCGTAAAATAAAAAAGACCTTTGACCCTGACAATATTCTTAATCCGTATAAAATATTTTAATTTTCACCTGAATGCATCCGTTTTACTCATAACCTGTATTCATTACGAATTTTTCAGTTGTAGGGTGGGATAAGCATAGCGTTCCCACCTGACTGATTATTAGAAGACCAGAAGGTCAGGAAGGCTATGATGGCAGACAGAAGTCAAGAAGCCCGGAAGGCAAACTGTTTCGGTGCTTCGTATGAAAGTATCTTATTTGCGGGCTCTGCCCGCCGTAAATAGCCTGACATCCTGACATCCGAACCTCTGAACTTCCGAATAAAAGACTTCCTGCTCTCCGTCTGCCATCATAAGCTGGATTCTTTCGGCTCATTCGAGCCTCAGAATGACTAAAAACGAAGCACTTCAATCTACGCATGTATTTTTTCTGTCATTGCGAGGGAGCGTGCCGCTCCACCCACCATATGGATTTTGTAAGAATTTTTTTGTCATTGCGAGCCAATGCGACGCAATCCAGCCTATTAATATACAAGATCGTTAAGTGTTACTTCTAATGCATCAGAAATTTTCATAAGCAATTCAATACTTGGATTTACCTGTTCATTTTCAATATTTGAAATATGCTGCTGGCTGATGCCTGTGAGATCAGACAATTTTTCCTGTGAAATTTTCTTTTTAGCCCTATACTGTCTGATATTTGACGCAATATTTTGTTTTATTTGTTGATCATCCATATAAAAATATAATAACAGATTTGCTTAATTATTATTATCATGTATAATTTATATTATATCAAGTATAATTGATAAATTAGAAAGGATTGGCTATGAATGAAAATTTTGATTACAAAGATTTAAGCATGAAAGTCATGGATTTTACTGTGTCTGTTGAACGTCTGACAAATGCTGCTGATGTTTTGAAGGTTTGTTATGACTATTGTTCAAATGAGTATTCAGATATATGGCGTTTGGACGGATTAATAAATTCTCTTATGAAAGAGGTCTGTAGTGTAATGGAAGAAAGAGATGAAGTAAGGAAGTTTTTTAGTTAGTGTATAATATTTTTATGAATGAACAGATTGATAAAAAAGAACTTATAAAATATTTCAGGTCGCTTGGATTAACAGTTCAAACAACCACAAAAGCGCGCGGACATCAGGGATTTTTTCTCAAAAACAGAATTGATATATCTAAAAATATTTCAGAAAACAGAATTGTGCCGACGCTTTTGCATGAGTTTGCGCATTATATTCATTCAAAAATAGAACCTGATATGAATAGAACCGGCGGAACTCTGGGCATGCTTTTCAAATCAGACAATCCTATTTTTTTAGACGAGCTCATTAAGGTTACAAATTTTGTTGACCCGAATTCCTTATGCGTCAGACTTTATGAACACAAAGACAGAGTTAAAACAAAAATAAAAGAGTATGAAGATATTATAAAAATTTATTATCCAAAGTTTCAGCGTTCGAAAAAATTTAAAGAATTTGATAGGTATATTAAAAAATCCGATGCACGTTATCTTTTAAAATATGATAGAGTTAAGGTTATTGCAAGGGGATTTTTCAAGCGAGAGGTAAAAATTTATACAATTGATAATATTGAACGTGATTTTGACATGCCGCAGGCTTTTGCAGCATATATACGGCTGAAATCTTTTCAGAGAAAACAGTCAAGAATTTCTTCAAGAATTAACCGTTATAAAAAATATTATGAAAAACCTGCAGAATTGTTTGCAAGGCTGGTTGAAGGACTTTACCTTGACAGAGGATGGGTTGAGACGATTGCTCCGGCTGTCACAGAAAGGTTTTATGAATTGCTTAATTGCAGATATTACTTCGAGCTGGAAGATGTAATGAATTTTCAGTGATTTATTATATAATTTTAAGCGTTTCTCTGGAAAAATCCTGCAATTTCTTTATGCGTAAAGAATTTTACAATCGGACGTCCGTGTGGACAGGTGTACGGCATTTTTGTCGTACGCCATTTTTTGACTATTTCCTGCATCTGCCATGTTGAAAGTTTTTGTCCGGCTTTTACTGCTGCTTTGCAGGCTGTTGTTATGAGAATTTTTTCTTCCAGCCTGTCAATATTACCGTCAATATTTTCCAGAATATCCGCTAAAATTTCTTTCGGATTTACTTTTGCAATCATTTGCGGAACTTTTCTGAAAATAAGTTCGTTGTTTTTTAAAAATTCTATTCCGAAACCGAATTTTTCAAATTTGTCAAGATTTTCTTTTATAAGTTCCGCTTCGGTGCTTGAAACCTGGATGACATCCGACACAAAAAGCATCTGCGAAACAATATTTTTTTCAGACATAAGTTTTTCATAAATATATCTTTCTTCTGCAATATGCTGGTCAATAATTTCCATTCCGTCGTCTTTTTCAACCAGAATGTATGTATTTTTGTACTGTCCTATGATATTTTCTTCCGGCTCCGGTGTTGTCTCAACAGGTACAAAAAATTGTTTTTGCTCCTGCTGCTGTTGTAAAAATTTTTCTTCTTCCTCCTGCATAATTTTGTCGGATACGTAAATTGTATCGTTTGTTTTGTCGAAGAAAATGTCGCCGGTACTTTCGAGTTTCGGCTGTACAAAATCAACAATATTTTCTCTGTCGGGCATTGCGGGCTGCGGATTGTGAGTTTGCTGTTTTTCTACATAATTCATCAAACCTGCTTGAATAGATGTGTATATAAAATTGAATACTTGATTCGGGTTTTTATAGCGGACTTCTTTTTTGGTCGGGTGAACGTTTACATCGACGTCTGACGGCGGTATCTCTAAATTCAATACTACAAAAGGATACTTACCGTTTGCAATAAGACTTTTGTACGCTGTATCAATTGCTTTTTGGAAAACCGGACATTTTACGGTTCTTGAATTTATGTAAATATGATAACTTTTTTTGCTTGAACGGGTGTAATCTGGTGTGCTTACGTAACCGCTGATTTTCAACCCCGAAAGGTTATCGGTTTTTAAAACTTCTTTTAAATTAGAAATAACATCTGACGAATAAACTTCTTTTATTGTTTGTAATAAGTTATTCTGTCCTGTGGTTTTGAGAACTGTTTTACCGTTCTTCTTTAATTCCAGAGAGCATTCCGGATGTGCAAGTGCAAGTGACTGAATTAATTCCTGAATATATGAAAATTCGGTATTTGAACTTTTTAAAAATTTAAGACGTGCAGGCAGATTATAAAACAAATCTTTTATATCCATAATTGTTCCGACAGCGCAGCCTGTTTCAACCTGTTTAACTTCCGAATTCTCACATTTTACTTTTGTACCTGTTTCAAAATCGACAGTTCTGGTTGTACAGGTTAATTTTGAAATTGAAATAATGCTTGATAAAGCTTCTCCTCTAAAGCCGAGCGTGTGAATGTCGAACAAATCTTCATCCGTCGCAATTTTGCTTGTCGCATGTTTTGAAAATGCAAGCATAATATCGTCAGGATGAATTCCGGAACCGTTATCCGCAACCCTTATATCACGGCAGTCGTTGTTTATCTCAACACTTATTTTTGTAGCGCCTGCATCAATAGAATTTTCCACAAGTTCTTTTACAACCGATGCGGGGCGTTCAATAACTTCTCCTGCTGCAATCTGGTTTATCAAGTGTTTAGATAGTTGTTTAATCCTCGCCATATCCGCTTCCCTCAATCTTTATCTCAATCTACATCAAACACAAATTCATCTAAATGTTTGATTACAAATTTGAAACATTTCTATAAAATTAGGACGTTAAGACTATAAGACGCTAAGGCGATAAGTCTTTTACATATTAAAATCAAGGAGAAAAGGACTTGGGAAACGCTAGAATTAACACAAAATTAAAACCTTCAAAAAAAGCTGATTTACAGGTAGTAAAACCTGTCAAAACTACACGCTACAGCGACATTGATTTGAATAACTGGAAAGCTTATGACCATGTTAAGACAGATACTTTGTGGGAATTTCCGGCGCGTTTAAGGGAAGGCGGGCATTCTAACGAATACCACGGGAATTATATTCCGCAAATTGCCCAGCAGCTTTACGAAAGATTTACAAAGAAAAACGATGTAGTGCTTGACCTGTTTTTCGGTTCAGGAACATCAGGCATTGAAGCTGTTAATATGGGCAGACGCTGTATAGGTGTTGAACTTAAAGACGAATTGGCAGAAAGCGTCTCTGAAAAATTTACGCCCAGACAGCTTGTAACTGATGTCAGAATAATTTGTGCGGATTCAGCCTCTGAAGAAGCAAAAGAAAAAGTTCAGGCAAGTCTTGATATTATGCGTGAAGAAAAGGCACAGTTCTTAATCCTTCATCCGCCTTATGATGATATTATCAAGTTCTCTGACAGAAAAGAAGATTTATCCAATTGTGATACAACAGAAGAATTTTACGATTTGTTTGAAAAAGTTGCCAAAAACGGTTACGATATGCTAGAAAAAGGGCGTTTTGCAGCTTTGATTATCGGTGACAGCTACAAAAATTCAGAAGTTCAGCCTCTGGGTTTTGAATGTATGGCAAGAATGATGAAACTCGGATTTCGTCTTAAAGGCATTATTGTAAAAGATATTCATGGTAACGAACGTGCTAAAGGCAAAACCGCAAACCTGTGGCGCTACAGAGCACTCGCAGGAGGCTTTTTTATCTTTAAACACGAATATGTAATGGTGTTTGAAAAGAAATAAGTTAAAAATTACTGCTTATAATTTTGTATAAGAAGGACAATTTTCTTGTTAAATTCAGGTAATTTATCTTTAATAGTTTTCCAAATTATTTCATAATCAACACCAAAATAATCGTGTATTAATTTGTCTCTCATTCCGGCAATTTGTCTGAATGGAATATCTGGATATTTATTCCTAAAATTTTCGGGAAGATTTTTTACAGCTTCTCCAATTATTTCAAAATTTCGTTCTACAGCATCTTTTATCATGTCATTTGATACAAAGTCTTTAAAATCAATGTCAGCTGTATATTTGAATATTTTTAAAATCGAATTTTCTATATCTTCTAAAAAGAGTAAAGGATTTTTTTTCTTCATAGAACAATTGCTTCCTGTAGAATTTTATCTTTAATAAATTTTTTTAGACTATTAGATGTTCCTAAGTCTATTTTTTTGTTAAAAATTTTGGAAAGGTAATCTTGCAAATCAATAAAATCAAACATATCAATAGGCTGCGTAAAGTTTACAAGCAGGTCAATATCACTATCAGCTGTCTGTTGATTTTTAGCATAAGAACCGAATAACAAAAATTGATCTACAAAATATTTTTCTGCAAAATAATTCTTATTATCATTGAGAATTTTTTTAATTTGTTCAATAGTGTATACTTTTTTATTTTTCATACATATTATTATACCATATTTTTAAAATTATTGTATAGTTTAATAATCTATTTTCCCTTTAGTGAGTATTGTAACACCTCTGCCCCAGCCGGTCGGATCATCTTCTCTTGCGGTTGTATCTTCATGCCCTCGTGGGATAATCCCGTTTTGCGTAATATAGAAATCAAAAATGTCATATCCAACAGTATTAGGTTTTTTAACCCCGTTGACATCAACACGAATTCTTCCGCATCCGATAGGTTTTTTGAGTTCTGTTGTACTTGTGCAGCTGCTGCTATAGAGGCGAAAACGTAACGTTGCTCCGTCAGGAGTAGTGAGCGTTGACCCGACATCCCCATTAACAACACGCCCATCAAGATGTTTATAAGAATCAATATAACATCTGGTTATCTCTTCACTTGTTCTGCAGACCTTAACATTTTTAATATACTTTGAAAAAACATCAATACAACTGTTATCGGATGTGAATACACCCTCTACAGTGCCTCCGTTATCGTTTGATATCATCATATAAGCCTGCGAAATAACCGAATAAGCTTTTTTATACTGTGCAACAAGCTCCTTTTTTTGAGTATTATTGACAATAGTCGGCATGGTCATCGCAGCCACTAGACCTATTATTGCGAGAGTTATAAGAACCTCTGCCAAAGTAAATGCAGCATT
>CALVCJ010000026.1 GCA_944326015.1 Candidatus Gastranaerophilales bacterium | reverse complement strand
AATACCTATTGTTACAGCCACTACTACAGCGATCACAAACATTACGATTATAATCTCTGCCAGAGTGTAACAAGAAAATAAATCACGCTTACTGTCCTTCAAAAATAAAGACCTAAACTGTGAAAAGCGCTCCTGTAATGAACGCAGACTGCAGCATTGCTGCAAAAATGCCGATAATTGAATCTTCCTCATAATATATCTTCCCTTTTTAAGTGCACATTAACAGTATAACATATAAAATAAATTTTTTCAATCCTATATGTACGGGATTTATATACAAGTTTACACCAGATATTCACAAAAAACATTCATAATGTGATTCCGAACTTGTTTTTTGAATCACAAGAGATCCCGAAACAAATTCGGGATGAAGCAAACAACTTATACTTCTACCTTCCTATCTTCCAAACTTGCTGGATTGCTTCCCATTCGTTCGTAATGACGAAAAATTGTCCCAGCCCTACGAACTACAAAATATTATCTAATCCGTATACAAAATCATTGTTTTCATATACATGTTTAACCGCTAACATAACGCCCTGCATGTAGCATTTTCTGTCCATTGAATCGTGTCTTATTGTCATAATTTGTCCTGATGAACCGAAAATAACTTCCTGTGATGCAATATATCCCGGCATACGCACAGAATGTATATGAATGTTTGAATATGAAGTGCCGCCTCTTGCACCTTTTATTGTTTCTGTTTCTGGACAGTTGTTTTTTGTAAAATCTTCTTTAACCTCAGCCATCATAGCGGCTGTTTTAATAGATGTCCCTGATGGCGCATCTTTTTTCTGGTTGTGATGAAGTTCTATGATTTCCGCATTATCAAAGTATTTAGCGGCCTGACGCGCAAACATCATCATCAGAACTGCTCCTGTTGAAAAATTCGGGGCAATTAAACAGCCTGTATTTTTTTCTTTTGATAAAGTATTTAATTCATCAATCTGCTCATCTGATAAACCTGTTGTCCCGATAACAATTTTTATTCCGTTATTAAGGCAGTATTTTGCGTTTTCAAAAATGGATTTCGGCTGGGTAAAATCGACCAGAATATCAATTTTGCAGGATTTATGCGCTTCTTCAATTGTTTGAAATTCTCCGCCTGCAATATCAATTTGTGCAGCAAGTTCCATATCGGGACAATTCGTTACTGCCTCGACAACTTCTTTTCCCATTTTTCCTAAAGCACCGCAAACCGCAACTTTTATCATAATTTTTTCTCCTTATTTTAATTTTTTGTTTTCTGTCATCCTGAATTTATTTCAGGATCTCAATAAGATTCTGAAACAAGTTCAGAATGACAATTATAGACAGGAAATTTCAAAATATATAAATATATTCTTAACTCTATCATAAAAAAAATTTTTCTGTGCTAAGATTAAAATGTAATTATTTAATAAGGAGAGAAAATTATGTCAGATGCAAAACTTTTAGCTGCTATTGAAAGAAGCGACACGGAACAATTACAGATTTCCATAAGCGAATACAAGGGCAAAAGCTATCTTAATATGAGAATATTTTACACAACAGACGGCGGATCTTCATGGCTTCCGACTAAAAAGGGTGTAACCTTCACTCCTGATCAGCTTGATTTATTGGAAGAAGCAATACAGGAAGCACGCAAGGAATTTATGGCAGAGTAGGCAAAGCCTACTTTTCCACTTGGACTGACCGGTTATTTTAAAGGAGATTGTTTGAGTAAATACGCATCAGCTCTTGTTAATATAAAAGCTCTCGGGGTTAAGACATTCAGCTACCTTATCCCTGATGAGATGAAAGATAAAATTCAAATCGGACAGGCTTTGCTTGTCCCTTTTGGCAGACAAGGGCTGATTAATGCTTTTTGTGTCGGATTTTCAGATTATTTACCGGGGGATTTTAAGGTAAAAAAAATTAACAAAATTCTTGATGAAACCCCACTTTTTTCAATTGATTACTTAAAACTGCTGGAATGGGTTGCGAATTACTATTGTTGTGATTTAGTAACCGTTTTGAACGCTGCAATTCCGATGAAGCTGATTGAAAAGGCTTCCAAAACAGAGCAGCTTGTGGAATTTGTGAAATTTGACGGTGCGACAAAACGTCAGGTTGAAGTGCTTAAACTACTTGAAAAATCAGGCAAAATGCCTCTTATTTTGTTTGAAAAATATGCAAAAACAACCCGTACAACGATTAAAAAGCTGGAGCAGGCAGGGAGTGTAAAACTTATTCAGGAAGAATTATACAGAAATCCGCTTGATATTTTAAATATAACAGAGCGCGAGCCTTTATTTGAATTGTCCGGCGATCAAAAAGCTGTTTATGACAGGATAAAAAAACAAATAGCAGACCAGAAGGCAAGAGGGCAAGAGGGCATGTCTTTTACGTTTGCAAAGCAAACTGATAATTGCCTGCCTTCCTGCCTTCCTGCCTTCCTTTCTTCTGAACTTCTTCTTCATGGTGTAACAGCGTCAGGAAAAACGGAGGTTTATTTCAAACTGATTGACGATACGATAAAAGCCGGTAAAAATGTGCTGTTTCTCGCGCCCGAAATCGCTCTTGCATCTCAGCTTACAAAGCGTCTTGCCAAAAAATTCGGGACAGAAGATGTTGCAATCTGGCACAGCAGTATCTCAGACGGTGAAAGATACGATGTATGGCAGAAACTTTACAAAAATGAAATAAAAATTCTTGCCGGAGCGCGCTCAGCTGTTTTTGCACCTTTGAAAAATATCGGTTTGATAATAATTGATGAGGAGCATGAAAGCGCATATAAACAAACAACTCCTGCACCACGCTATGATGCGCGTGTGGTAGCAAGAAAACTTGCACAATTTCATAACTGCCTGCTTCTTTTAGGTTCAGCAACTCCTGATATTTCAACATATTACAGAGCTTTAAATTCAGGCAATCTTTTTGAACTCAAAAAACGCTATAACGATGCAAAAGTTCCGCCCGTAACCGTTATAAATATGCAGGAGCACGGGCGTGCAGCTTACAGGAATATTATCTCAATACCCTTGCAGACAGAAATTAAAGAAACTTTATCAAAAGGACAGCAGGTAATCCTGTTGATAAACAGACGCGGGTTTTCAACATTTACCCAGTGTCAGGCATGCGGGCATGTTATCCAATGTCCGAATTGCGCAATTCCGATGATATGGCATTCAAAGGATCAAATGCTTAAATGCCATTATTGCAACCATGCAGAACATTTTCCTGATGTCTGCCCCGAATGCGGCTCGGATGCCTTTAAAAACAGCGGTACCGGAACGCAGAAGATTGAACAGTATGTAAAAGAACTTTTCCCCGAAAATACGGTTGAACGTATTGACAGCGATATGCTCGTGCGAAAGGGTGAACATATAAGGCTTCTTGAAAAATTCCAACGCGGCACTATTGATATTTTAGTCGGAACCCAGATAATTGCAAAAGGTCTGGATAACCCGAATGTTACGCTTGTGGGTGTAATTTCCGCCGATGCAAGTTTTAACCTGCCTGATTTCAGGGCATCAGAAAGAGGTTTTCAGCTTCTGACGCAAGTCGCTGGGCGCGCGGGCAGGGGAGAATTTGCGGGTAAAGTGCTTTTTCAAACTTACAATCCTGATTTCTATGCTCTTGAAAGTGCGAAATCGCAGAATTACAGAGAATTTTACGACACGGAAATTACAGCGCGGGAAGAATTTGATTATCCGCCGTTCAGTCAGATTATAAGACTTGTTTTCAGCTCGGAAAATAATTTTCGAGCTGAAAAATCCGCACAGGAAATTGCTCTGCGTCTGTGTACTATGATTGAAAAATTCGGAATATCAGAACGCCTTGAAGTTCTCGGCCCGACACCGTGCGTAATTGAACGGATTAACAGCCAATATCGTTTTCAAATTCTTATAAAAAATAAGCTCGATGAAAAAGGGCATAAATTTATTTCAAGTTTTCTAAATAAAATTACCCTACCAAAAGATATAAAAATGATAGTTGATGTCGACCCCCTGGATATACTATAGTATATTAAATTTTGTAAAAATCTTTCTGCTAAACTGTCAAATAAAAATCTTGCGCGGAGTATTATATATAATAACATTAAGGGGTTACTGAAAACCGGATGAGGCATTAACTTATGAAAGTAAATCCTATTACATATAGCTACAACAATTACAAGAAAATAAATAAGCAGAATAATAATAAACATATGTCAACACCATCAGGGTTAGATAATCGGGATTTTGGATACCAAGCACCTTTAATAAATTTTACAGGTCTGCATACATCAGGAATTGTCAAGAATGCTGCGGGTAAATTTATTGATAAAATTGACTCAGTTATACATGAAACTGTCAGCATAAACGGGGGTGTTAAGACTATTCTAACGTATAATGACAGCAATGCTGGCAGAAAAATTATAAGTAAACTTGAACAGGATCTTTACGGAAATTTTATTTCTCTTACCAGATATAAGTATATCCCCAATTCTGAAAATAATCACCTTATAAGTACTTATAATTTTGATGCAAATAATAATTTTTTGTGGGAAACAAAATATAAATATAAAGATAATGTAATCGCTGAAACATCTGATTACGATGCACTGCAGAATCTTTTACATAAAACCAGATATAATTATTACAATTTTAATGGTCAAAAACGTCTTGCCTTTATTACTGATATAGATCCAGATGGCAATCCTATTAAACAAGTAAGCTTCAGACTTCGTGACAAGAGATTTAATCCGGCAGATTTTTCAAATTACTCAATGTCTCAGGAATTATTTGTTAACAAAAAATATATAAATAATTTTATAAATTCACACAGACGAGAATTTGATTTTTTAAATCCCATTTTTTCACTTTTTAGGGAAGAAACCCCTTATGATTTTAATATATTAGGTACGTATGATGTTTCTGGAAGATTAAAATCAATAACCCTGATAAGGATACCATCAGATGATGTTATTTTAACAGAGCAGCGTTACGTATCAGAGCAGGGAGTATTGTTTGACGATAATTTAAATCCGCGGCTTTTATTTTTGAATTTGAAATACCCTTGTGAAGGCGGTGTTTATAAATCAAAGATAGATGATGACTGGGGCGCAAGTTTAGCACAGCAGCGCATTTATCATCCGGATGGAAGGTTAATTTCGGTATATGATACAGGTTTTGCTCCAGGGCAAGACAGCACAGTTGCAACCCTTACCTATTTTGCACAAGACGGTAAGACAGCTAATATTTCATATTCAAAAAGCTCTTCTGATAAATTCGCAATCTGTCGTGAATATTATCCAGACGGGAGTTTAAAAAAAGAAAGAAGCAATTATATGCGTTACGGAGCTAACAGAAATGAAGATGAGTTAATGGAACTTGTGCGAACATTCAATTCTGATGGCAAGTTCACAGGGTATAATGAATTTCACAGCAATAAGCCTATTGACAAACCTGTTATTGCACAAATTTATGACTTCAGTGTACTTAGAGATGGATTTGATGCGGATAAGTTATTACAAATGTTATAAAAATTTAGAAGGCAAACAATTTTGAGTACAGGAAGACTGCTATTTACAGTAAATATTCCTACACATTCAAAGTAGTGAAATGTTAACATTCCATAAATTATACGGATTTTGTTAATTCATTTATATCAACATCTAAAGCTTTTGCTATATCAATGATTTTAAGTATAGTCGGATTTTGTCGTGCGGTCTCGATAAAACTTATTGTTATCCTTGAGGTATCAACAAGTTCAGCCAGTTCTTCCTGCGAAATTCCTTTTTTCATCCTTGCAAACTTTATATTTAAACCCAAAGTTTTTAAACGTTCATTTGTCATAATTTATTATTCTAAAGAATTGACAAAAATTTAACTATTAGATATAATAAAATTATGATTAGTATATTTAACAAAAATAAAAGATACATAACATTTTGATTTACTTTAGCAGAAGTCTTAATAACTCTCGGGATTATCGGAATTGTTGCCGCGATGACAATACCTGTATTGACCGCAAAATACAGAAGCAAAGTCGCGGTTACACAACTAAAAAAGATGTATTCTGTCATGTCTCAGGCATTATTATATACAGTACAAGAAGAGGGAGATTACTCATCACTATATGCAATTCAAGACCATGACTCTGCATCTATACAGGCATGGTATAACAAAGCTTTGAAACCTTATATTAAAATTACGAACGAATGCTTTGATAATAAAGCCGGCTGCTGGGCAGAAACTACAAAATATTTAAATGGAAATTCTTTAAACTACAAAAACGGTATCGGTACTAATATTGTAACATTTAATACAATTGACGGTTATTCTGTAAATTTGGATGCAATAACTGAGCGTGGAATCATTATTTTACGAGTTTATGTTGACGTAAACGGCAAAAAACTGCCTAATACTTTAGGAAAAGATATTTATACATTTACATTTTCAGACAAAGGATTTGTCCCTGCAGGACGGGATTTGACAGATGAAGAGGTAAATTCTGATTGCAGCAAATCAGGCAATGGCTATTACTGTTTTGAAAGAATTATGCGCAACGGATGGGAAATAGATAAAGAAAATTTGTGGTAGTTAAATTTCTTTACATAAACTTAACCTCCTGACTTATTTGTGATTATAATTTAATACAAAACGGGGAGGGGAAATGACAAAACCGAACATTGCAATATTAGGCGCAACAGGAGTTGTTGGCAGAGAAATTACTAAAATAGTTGACGAATTGAAAATAGAATTTAACGGGATTAAATTCCTGTCAAGCGCGCGTTCTGCAGGTACAAAACTTGAATTTCAAGGGAAGACCTACACTGTTGAAGAAGCAAAACCTGAAAGCTTTGACGGTGTTAATATAGTTCTTGCATCGGCTGGTGCTTCTACGTCTAAACTTTTTGCACAGGAAATTGTTAAAAGAGGTGCGGTTTTAGTCGATAATTCATCTGCTTTCAGAATGGAGCCGGATGTTCCGCTTGTTATTGCTTACGTTAACGATGAAGATTTGAGACGTCATAAAGGAATTGTCGCAAACCCGAACTGTTCAACTTCACAATTAATGCTTGTATTAAAACCCTTAATTGACAAAAATCCTATGAAAAGGCTTATTGTTTCAACATATCAGGCTGTTTCTGGGGCAGGTCTTGCTGCAATCAACGAGCTTACGGATAATACAAAAGCCCGTCTTGCAGGTGAAAATTTTGAAAACAAATGTTTCAAAAAACCGATAGCCTTCAATGTAATTCCGCAGATTGATGTTTTTTGTGAAAACGGCTACACAAAAGAAGAAATGAAAGTTGTTAACGAAACAAAAAAAATTCTTCATCTTCCTCAAGATTTGCCGATTTCCTGTACGGCAGCCAGAGCTCCAGTCTATAACGGACACTCCGAAGCTGTTGATATTGAATTTGAAAACGAAATTACTCCTGATGAAGTGCGTGAGATCTTAAAAAATTCGTTTGGCGTAAAAGTTATTGACAACCCCGACAACTTTGAATATCCGACAACTTATGACGCCTCAGGCGTTGATCCGGTATTTGTAGGCAGAGTTAGAAAAAACCTCGCATTCAAAAACGGGATTTCACTATGGTGCGTTGCTGACAATTTGAGAATAGGTGCGGCGCTTAATACCGTAAGAATATGTAAGAAATTAATAGAAATGGAGTTATACTAATATGAAAATTACAAAATTAAGAATAACCTCGTTGTCAACAGGCTGTGCTGATATCATAATTAATTCACCTTCTGCACAAACAGCAGCCAGGTTAATTAAAGAACGGCTCAGCAGTGATTATGCCGCTTCGTACAATTCAACCAGAATACCTAGAAAAATTCCGAAATTTTTAAAAGGGTTTGTAAATCCCGAATATAAAACAACAATGAATAATAAATTTAATACTATTTGTTAATAAAACTTCACAAAGGCGCAATAAAAAAAGGGGAATTGTTTTTATAATATTAGGGAAAAAATATGGAGTACATCTTACTATGAAAAAACAGGAAACAAAAAAACGTATCAAAATCCAACATGAAGCAAACACACAGGAAGCACAAAATCAAAAAGAAGTTGATTTTCCGCGTTTGACTTCAGACTTTTTGGAAGAAACATTACAGATTGCTTAATTAATAAAAAAACCGCTAAAAGCGGTTTTTTTATTAGAGATTTAGCTAATATCCACAAGATTAATTAAAATGTATTTTAGAATTATTAACTTATTTTAAAAATTAGCTGACTGTATTGTTTCCAAAAATTTTTTTTAATGTATAATATATATACTAAAGATATCTTGTTGAGAAGAATAAATTGTACAAATACCCCTAATTATTACAAACCTTCTTTAAGGATTAAATCTTTTGAGTACCAGGTTATCAGAATGGGAAGGAAATTAAGCCGCCGGACTGAGGAAAGGAAAATATTTTATGAAAACAAAAACACTAAATACCCCGAAAATCGAAAAGGATATCCACAATGAAACCGCAGAATTAAACGGAGTCAAGGTTGATGCAAAAGAGTTTGAAACGCCGCGTTCAACATTTGAAATGCTTGAGCAAACCTGTCAGATTGCTTAATTTATGTCATTCTGAACTGACAGCCGAAAAAATTCAGCCTATGACGGCTGATTTCAGGAAGTCAGGCTGGCAAGCCAATTTAGAAGGTAAGAAGATAGGAGGATAGGAAGTTTTGGAAGGTAAGCTATATACATTAACTAGCCTATCTTCTAATCCTCATATCTTCTTATTTCCCATTTGCCTGTTTTGTTAAAATTTTATATTACTTTTTGTTAACGTTAAGCGACTTTCTAACCTGTTTTTGTTACAATTAGTTTTAAGGAAACAGGGATATGTTAGTAACGAGAGCAGATATAAAAAGTTTGAGGGATATTTTACGTAATTCCGGAAAGACAGTGGTCTGTACAAATGGATGTTTTGACATCCTTCATACAGGACATGTAAAATATCTTGAAAAAACAAAATCTTTTGCAGACTATTTGATAGTTTTATTGAACTCGGATAAATCAGTTAAAAGCATTAAAGGACCTTCACGGCCTGTTAATAATGAAAAAGATCGTGCAGAAATATTAAGCGCTTTGAGATGTGTAGATTATGTGGTATTATTTGATGAAGACAGTCCTAAAAATCTTTTAGATGAAATAAAACCTGATGTTTACACAAAAGGGGCGGATTATACCCTGGAGACACTTCCGGAAGCAGATATAATGAGAAAAAACGGAACACGTGTGGAATTTATAGAATTTGTGCAAGGCAAATCAACAACAAGTACAATCGAAAAAATGAAAGGGTTGTAATTTATTCAAAAAAGGAGTTTTTAAATGAGTGAATATGTGTACATACTCTTTGACAAACCCAAGGGAAGCTTAATAATTGGAACAACATCAAACCTTTTAATGCATATGCATGAACTCAAAAATAAAATTAACTTTATAAATAAAGATGAATATCCAACAAATAAACTTGCATATTATGAAAAATACGGAGAATTTACAGAGGCTGTCATACGGAAAAATGATCTGGAACACCTGACAAAAGAAGAATTAATACAGCTGATAAAATCAGGAAATCCGGATTGGCAGGATTTGCACGATACAATTTTAAAAATCTGGAATGATTCTGCAAAAGATCATAATGAAAATCAGATTAAACACAATCAAAAAGGAGAAAATATATGAAAACCTTTACATTAGAAGAAATTACACAGATAACATGCGGCATGCTGACAAAAGCAGTAGATATTAAAATTAATCGTATAGCACCGCCTCTACTAGCTGATGAAACCACTCTTGCACTTGCATTAGGCGAAGAAGAAATTGCAAATCTTGCAAAATCAAAAGCAAAAGCTGCACTTGTTCCTCTTGGAGTACAGATTGACGGTCTTTCAACAATTGAAGTTGAACGCCCAAGACTTGCAATGATGAAACTTTTGAATCTTTTCTATGTAGCACCAAGAGTATACAAAGGAATTCATCCGACAGCAGTTGTGGATGAGACGGCAAAATTAGGGGAAAATGTCGAAATAGGACCTAATGTTGTAATATCTCATGATGCTGTTATCGGCGATAATACAAGAATTGCAGCTAATTCATACATCGGCGGAGGCGTAAAAGTTGGTAAAAACTGTTTCTTCCACGCAGGTGTTAATATCGGTGATCGTGTTCAAATAGGTGATGATGTAATCTTACATCACGGTGTATCTTTAGGAGCTGATGGCTTCAGCTTTGTAACCGAAAATCCGGATAACATTGAACAGGCAAGAAAAGACGGAGAAATTAAAGAAGCAAACAAAAAACAAGTTATCTTTAAAATTCCTTCAATCGGTGCCGTTGTAATAGGTAACAATGTAGAAATAGGTGCTAACACTACAATTGACAGAGGAACAATTGAAAATACAACAATCGGTGACAATACAAAAATTGATGATCAGGTTATGATAGGACACAACTGCAAAATCGGCGAAGGATGTTTGATTGTTTCTCAGGTTGGTATTGCCGGAAGCTGTGTAATCGGCGACAGAGTTGTTATTGCAGGTCAGGCAGGTCTTGCTGATCACATTGAAATAGGTTCCGATACAATTATTACCGCAAAAGCAGGCGTTACAAAATCATTCCCCGAAAAATCAATAGTTGTTGGAATTCCTGCTATGCCGAGAAAAGATTTTATCAAACAATTGAAAACTATGAAAGATGCTCAGGAAATCTTTGCAAAATTCCGTAAATATGAACCTTTATTAAAAGAATTTGAGGATAACATAAATAATGACCACAATTCTTAAGGAAACATCAATATCCGGCAATGGTTTAATGAAAAATAAGCCTTGCACAGTAAACTTTTTTCCGTCAAAAACCGGAAAAATAAGATATTTTGTTAAAGGCGGCGAACCGTTTGAGGCTTGTGTTGAAAATGTTTTGTCAACAGATCACTGCGTTGTGCTTGGAAACAACAAAACCAAAGCAATGCTTACGGAACATCTGACAGCAGCTCTTGCCTTCTGCGGAATAGACAGCATTGATATATGTATAGATGAAATGGAAGTCCCGGCATTAGACGGAAGTTCTAAAAAATGGGTTGAACTATTTGAAAAAGCCGGTATTGAAAAACACATTTTCCAGAAACCAAAACATTATACAGTATCTGAACCTGTTTATTATCTTAACGGAAAAACAAGCCTTGTAATTTTGCCATCAGATGAACTTTATATCTCTTATGCAGTAAATTACGACCATCCTGATTTAACAAGACGATGGTTCGCATATAATCCGAAAAATAAGCAGGAAATTATTGAAGCAAGGACTTTCGGGTTTTATAAGGATTTGAAAAAATTTCAGATGCTCGGGTTTGCTCAAGGGGTTACTATTGAAAATACTCTCGGGCTTCAGGAAAGCGGTTATACATCTGAACTCCGCTCTGATAATGAACCAATAAAACATAAAATTCTTGATCTTATTGGTGATTTATATTTAACAGGGGTAAATCCTTTAAATCTTAAATGCCAGATACTTGTAAAAGAGTCAGGTCATGCAGTTCACATCAAAACAGCAAAAATGTTAAAAAATAAACTAATTGAATGTAAATAAAATTATCTCAAACATTTGGGAAATCAATGTTTGAGATGTTAATGAGATCCTGAAATCAATTTAGGATAATAATGAAGGTAATTAAATAAGGAGAAAAATATGACAGAAGAAACTAAACAAGAAGTGTTGCAATTTGACACAATGCAGATTATGGAAATGATACCCCACCGTTATCCGTTTCTGCTTGTAGACAGAATTACAGAGTGCGTTCCTGGCAAATACGCTAAAGGCTACAAAAATATGACTATGAATGAACAATTCTTTCAAGGGCATTTCCCGAATAACCCGATTATGCCGGGAGTATTACAGCTTGAAGCAATGGCACAGTGTTCTGCGCCTGTTTTGATGACAATGCCGGAATTTAAAGGTAAATTGACTCTTTACGCAGGAGTGGACGGTGTAAGATTCAAAAATATCGTAAGACCAGGCGACAAATTTGAAATGGAAATAGAGCTTACAAAAGTAAAAGGCCCTATCTGCAAAGCTCACGGTATCGGAAAAGTTGACGGCAAAATCTGTGTTGAAGCAGACATGACTTTTGCATTGAAATGATAGGAGGGTAGCAAACCCAGAGTTTTAGCAGATACGAAAGTAGGAAGGTAAGCCATATACCGTAAAAGTATCCCATAACATTGAGGTTGGGATACTTTTTGCTCGCATCTTTTGAACGTCGAATTAACCGACTTGTTTCAGGAAATATTCACCGTCCCCTTTACTTCCCAAGCAAGGGAGATAATTGATTTTGTAACCAGTTAATACATATATTCACAAATTTTTCAGGCTCCTCAAGGTATAAATCTTCTGCATGAATTCCGTCAAACAGCTCAAATCGTTTTTCACAAACAGCTTCTTTATAAAGTTTTTCTGTATGCCAGAGATGTACTGTCGGGTCTTTCTTCCCTGCGATAAACAGTGTCGGAGCTTTTACATATTTTATAATATCAATCGGCTTAATTTTAGGCCGCATCATAAGATAAATAAACGAGGGACGCACAGAGCACCAGCGTTTCAGTTCACATTTTTTTAAAGTTGGAAGCCACGCTTCTTTTTTCCACATCTGATTTTCGATTTTGTCAAAATCTGCAGGAGCTGAAACGGTAACAATTTTATCAATATCATTATACAGCGCAGAATGAATTAAAACAAGAGCACCGCCGAGTGAAAATCCTGCAAGATAAATTTTTTCATATAGTTTTTTTGCGTAATCAACAACTGCTTTTAAATCAACCGGTTCTTTGCTTGTGAATGTGTAAAATCCGGAACTTTTGCCATGCCCCCTGCAATCAAAAGATATTACATCATAAGATTTTGAAAAATCTTCTGCAAGGTTCAAAAAGGCCCTGCTGTCTTTTGTCATAAACCAGCCATGAACTATTATTATAACCTGTTTGTGACCTGTTTTATAATGATTAAGTGCAAGCTTTATCCCATCTGATGTCTTTAAAAAAATCTTTTCCATACAAATATTATAACATCTGATTTGACTTTATAGCAAAAAACCTTAAATAAAATGTGTAGATTTCATACGAAAGTATGACGTAGGATAGCAGGTTTTAGTATATATTTAAAATACCAGAGGGTAGATCTTGTGTTAAACGGTATATTTCAGCGGCCATATTTGAATAAAGACGGTAGAAGTCTTGTTAAAAGAAAACAAGACGAAGAACAAAACGCGTCTTATGCTCAGCGTGAACAACAGACAGATGAAAATTCCAGAAGCAAAGGTCTACAATATGTTGAACAAAGAAAACCCTCTTATACTCCTGCTTATCAACAGGTAAATAATAATGGAGAACAACAGGTTGACTGGCGGCAAATGCGCTCACAAATTCAAAGTCAGGCACAGTCAAGAAATCTTCACCCTACAGCGCAGTCTGCTTCTCAAACACAGGAAATTATCCCTTCAAAAATGCTTTCCGGCAAAAGCACCGTAATTAATATTGCACAAATTCTAAAAGATTTTAGAAATACCGCAGCCGCAATCGGAACCCCTGATGATTTGAAAGAAGAAGTGAATGGTTATCTGTCCTTAATTGAATCACAGGTAAAAAAAGATAACCCCAATCCAAAACTTATTAAATCAAACTTGAAAAATGCTTCATCTATCCTAGACAGCTATATTTCAGAAACCCTAAACAAAGATTCCAAAGTAGTTGAAAACTGGGTTGATGCCCTGTTTTTACAGAAAATTGATTTTAGATATAACGAAGCTGATATTAACCCTCAATTTCTGGTAAAATTTCCCGAAGGCAGTGTTCAAAAAGAAGAACAAGCAGAAAATAAAACAGTTGTTCATGATACAGTAACAGAGCCTGTACAGGCTGAAATAGAAACAGAGGCAAAAGTAGTTTCTCTTATTCCGCAAGATAAAGAATTAAAATCATTATTTATTCGTTCAAAAAAGTATGCATACGCAAACCAGCCTGATAAAGCAATAGAGACATTCCAAAAAGCATTGAAAAGAGCAGATGAAGTAGGTGATATGGAAACAACATCAAAGATTTACTATGAAGTAGGTAGAATATATGATGACCATAATTACTATGCAAAGGCTTTGACGAGCTATAACCAATCATTAAAGAATACAACTGATAATAATATAAAAACAAAAGCACATTATTCAATGGCACAGATTTATGATGATGTAAACCAGATTCGGCCTGCTCTTGATCATTACTTTAATTCAATTTCATACGCAGGTGAGGCTGAAAACCTTGCTGCACAGTCAACTTCATTGACGAAAATGGGTAATATCTTTACAGATATGTATGAAGATGAAGCCATGGATTATTATTCTATTGCAGATGATCTTGCCTCACAAACCGATAATTCAAAAGTAAAAGGTTTTGTCTCCTCCAGTATGGGTGATGCGTATGAAAAATTCGGCGATTCGCAAAAGGCTTTAAAATCATACTCAAAAGCCGTACAACATTATGCTGATGCTCAATCGCACTTAAAGGCCGCACAGAATTACACAAAAGCCGCTGATATTATGGTAGGACACAGCAATGTCTCAAAGGCAAAGGGACTTTTATCAAAAGCACAGACTTATGCAAGACAGACGGATGATGTGAATTTGATGAACGAGATAAATCAGAAGCTTTCGAGTCTTGAACTTTTATAAAAAAACAGGGAGTTAATTCCCTGTTTTTACTCTTTTGACATGATTTCTATTTCGTTGCCGTCAGGATCTTTCAAAAATGCAACATACTGATCAATTTCTTTCATAAAATACGGTTCGTAAAGATATTTATACCCGAATTTTTCCATTCTTTCCGTGAATTCTTTAATTGA
Source organism: Candidatus Gastranaerophilales bacterium (assembly GCA_944326015.1). Taxonomy (GTDB): domain Bacteria; phylum Cyanobacteriota; class Vampirovibrionia; order Gastranaerophilales; family Gastranaerophilaceae; genus Stercorousia. The sequence goes on along the minus strand of CALVCJ010000026.1, from coordinate 9,971 downwards.
ACGTGTTTTAAATGCAATATGTCCGAAAGCGTTACCATTTTTATAGCCGTCTTTTGGAGTTTCTTTGTTATATGTAAGTTCAATCTGTGAATGACCGCTATCATCTCCCAGATAATAAAGTGTACTGTCATCAAGCTGAACTTCACCATTTCTTGTGAGATTGAGCAGTTCTGTGTAGAATTTCATAGATTCATCAATGTTTTTTACTCTAATCATTACGTGTGCAAATTTCATTTTCTTTATCCTCCTTGCAAATCAATCTCGTTATTTATACTTTAAGCTTAATCTACATGAGATATTACACCTTTAGAGGTATTTTTGTCAATTTCTATAACATGTCTTATTATCGTGTGTGACATCAAGAGCAGGTAGGGATTAATTTCATTAGTGTTGCTCATGTTAATTTTTGCCTGTGGCTTTTCCTGTGCTTCGTTAATAATTGTTTGTGATGAATTTTCAAAAGATACAACTGATTCCATTGAATAATATTTTTCATCTCCTTCTATGCGCATTAAAAGTTCGTCTTTCGGGAATTCTTTCACGCATTCTATATTTACATGTACTGAATTTGAACTTTCAAGAATTAGTGTTGCAGTTACTGCTCCGTAATTCAAGGTTGTTATTGTTATTACAATAATGCTGTCAGAGCCGTCGGAGTTTTCGCCTGTTTCTATTTCCAGATCAAATCCTACACCTTCCTGAAGCGGAAGCCAGGGAAGATATAAAAGCATCAAAAGTTTCATGGTTTGGGCAGAATCATTTTGGGATGCCGCTGAAATGCTTGCGTTTATAAGTTTTGCTGTTTCTTTAAGCTGGGTTAAATCGGTAATCCCGAGTTTTGCGGAATTTGCCATTGCGGTAATAAGTTTAGCTATTGCATCTTTTCCATTTGTCTGTATCATTGAGGAAATTTGAGAAAGGTTTATGAGTCCGTTTGAAGATATTGCAAGTTGTTTAATGGAATTTTGCAGCTGACTCATTGCAGTCTTATTGCCGTTTAAAATAATATTCTGAGCCTCGGTAAGCGACAGTCCCTGTAATTGTGCAAGAATTTGCGCCTGCGTCTGTGATAATGAATTTCGCTGCATTGCGATTTGTCTTGCAAACTGCTGGTTAAATTGGGCAAGAGTTATATTTCTTTGCAGTATGTATAAAAGTTCATTCAAATTCTTTGGCAGGTTCATCATTTCTTTAACATAAACAGACTGATCAGTCCCTGCCATATTAGCTGTTTGTGTTGTATAAGCCGCACTTTGAGCAGCACCCGATGCAGGTGCAGCCGGCTGCGGCGCAGGAGTAAAAGAGCTTTGAGCAGGCTTATTTGAGGCGGTTTGTCTTTGAGCGTTAACTGCCTGATAGTTTACAAATTTTGAAATTAAATGCCCCAAATTCAAATCTGCCATAAGTGTAATTATAATTATTTTTTCTGTTTTGTCCAGTTTTAAGCAAAAATAAAAAAAACATTACAATCTTATCGAATAATCCTTGGCAATGAGCCAGCCGTCACCAAATATAAACGCGGTACAAGCTTCAATTTCACTTCCAGCTTTACATTTTTGCACAAGCTGAGCTCGTCTATATTTGTAATTTTTTACTCTAAAATACCTACGCTTTTGAAAAGATCCCGAAACTTTAAATATCTAAAAATAGTACCTGAGATGCTCTTACATAGCTGAAAAACGTCCTTCCCGAAATCAAAGGGAATTAAATGAATTTTCTTTAGCCCAATCATGAGTTGCTACTCCATAACATTGATATACTACATATTTATATTATCATATTGTGATCTTTGTTCAAGTCATAAAAACTAAAATGGCCGCAATGATTCAAATATCACAAATCTCTGCTATTATTACGATAAATCGCCTTATCTCTAAGTAGAAAAGATTTTTGTCAAAACTTAAATAAGTTCATCAGGTTTTAATTCAAACGCATCAACAGTTGAATAATCAGTCGGAAGTATAAATACAATTTTATCGGACAAAGCTTTTTTGTCCATCTGCATAAGTTTAATCATTTTTTCAGTTTTAAATTTCGGTATTTCAGGGAAATTATATTTTTTTATTACGTCCTCTGCCAGAAATTTGTAATTTTTATCTATTAGATTTCTTTTAACCGCAAGATTGAAGGCAAATTTCATACCTTCAACAATTGCCTCTCCATGAGTGTATTTTTTATATCCTGTAATCTTTTCAATTGCATGCCCGTAAGTGTGGCCAAAATTTAAAATTCTTCTTAATCCATTTTCTTTTTCATCTTTTTCTATAACTGAAATTTTCAACTTTATACATATTTCAATAAGCTTTGACAAAGTTTTTTCATCACGGTTCAAAATTTCGGAAAACTTATTGCTCAAAAAATTTGTAAGGTTTAATTCTTCTTCACATTTACAGCTTTTTTCAATAAAAGAATATTTAATAACTTCACCTAGACCTGTCTTAAACTGCCTTTCATCAAGAGTTTGCAAAAAAAACGGATTAATAAAAACCGCTTTTGGCTGACAGAAAGCTCCTATAAGATTTTTTCCAAAATCCGTATCAATTCCAGTCTTACCGCCAACTGAACTGTCTACACACGCAAGAAGTGTTGTCGGAACCTGTATGAAATCAATTCCCCGCATATAAGTTGAGGCTGCAAATCCCGCAATATCACCTGTCACACCACCACCTATAGAAATTATTGCATCCTTGCGTGTAAGGCCCATTTTAAGCGCATGATGAAGAATGCGTTTATAATTTTTAAAATTCTTTTCACGTTCGCCGTCTTTAAGAATAAATTTATTTTGTTTAGGAATATTAAACTTCTCACCGAAAAGCTTTTCAACTTTTTGCGAAATTACTGCAATATAATTTTTACCCTCCATAAAGGTAAAAATTTTTTCACACAAATCCGAAATTTCTAAATTTTTAATTATGACAGGATAAGCCTTTTCTTCCTGTTTAATACTTACGGAAAGCTCAGCCATTTAACACCTCTATAATTTCCCCGGCAATATCTGAAGGTTTTTTACCTGTAGTATCAATTGTTATATCTGCTTTTTGATAATTTTTTTCCCTAAGTGACATAATTGATGCAATTTTTTCAACCGAAACATTTTTCCTTAAAAGCGGCCGATGGTTTTCCTGCTTTATTCTTTCATAAATCTCGTCCGGTGATGCTTTGAGATAGATAACAGAACCCGACAAAAGCATAGTTTTTCTATTTTCTTCACTTTCAAACGCGCCCCCGCCGGCAGAAATTATATAATTTTTTCCCTTACAAAATTTTTTAATTTTTTCAGCTTCAAGCATTCTAAAAAATGGTTCACCATGACGCAAAAAAATTTCCGAAATCTTTTTTTGCGTACTTTTTTCTATTTCAGCATCAATATCAATATACGTGAAATTATCGAGTACCCTGCCCAGTTCTCTGCCTATTGTGGTTTTTCCGCTGCCCATCATGCCTATTAGTATGATATTGCTCTTCATAAAACCTATTTTACAATAAACAAAAATATTTTTTATGATAAAATTATATCAGTAAATAATTTAGCAGCAATAAAAGGAACAAAATGAAAAAGTTTTATTTAACAACAGCAATAGATTACGTGAACGGAGCTCCGCACATCGGACATGCTTACGAAAAAATACTGACTGATATTATAGCAAGACATTATACTCAAAGATGCGATGATGTCTATTTTTTAACCGGTACTGACGAACATGGGATTAAAATTCAAAAAACCGCAGCAAAAAAAGGTATTAGCCCTAAACAACTCTGTGATGAAAATTCTCAAAAATTTAAAGATGCCTGGAAAGCTCTCGACATTGATTATACAAAGTTTATAAGAACAACTGATGAAGATCATGAAAAAATTGTTCAAAAAATCTTTGACAAATTATTGAAAAAAGGCGACATCTACAAGCACTCCTATGAGGGGCTTTACTGCACGGGATGTGAATGTTTCCTTAATCCAAAAGATTTAACAGAAGACGGACTCTGCCCTGATCACCTAAAAAAACCGGAAGTTGTTAAAGAAGAAAATTACTTTTTCAAACTTACAAAATACAAAGACACAATAATTAAACATATCAAAGAACATCCTGATTTCATCGTACCGGAATTTAGAGCAAATGAGGTTATAAAACAGCTAGAAGATATTCAGGATATCTCTGTTTCGCGTGCCAAATCAAACGTTAAATGGGGGATTGATGTACTATCAGATATCGAGCAGTCAATTTATGTCTGGATTGACGCGCTTTCAAACTACATTACAGCGCTCGGATATGATACGGAAAATCCATCGGAAAACTTCAAAAAATACTGGCCGGCTGATGTCCATGTTATAGGAAAAGATATTTTGAAATTCCACAGTATATACTGGCCTGCGTTTTTGCTTGCACTTGACCTGCCGCTTCCAAAACACATTTTTGCACATGGCTGGATTACAATTGATGAGTCAAAAATGTCAAAATCTCTCGGAAACGTAATTTCGCCGACATCGGTACTTGAAAGTTTTAATCTTGAGCATCCCGATGCTTTTAGATACTACATGGCAACATCAGCACCCTGCGGGCGTGACGGGAATTACTCCGATGAAGATTTTAAAGAAAAGGTGAATGCACACCTTGCAAACAGCATGGGAAACCTCTTAAACAGAACGCTTTCTATGCTTGTAAAATACTTTGACGGCGAAGTTAAACCTGAATTCAAACTCTCAGGTCATCCTGAACTTGTTTCAGGATCAGAAAAATTGCAGAAAAAAGCTCTCGGGACAATTCAAATTGTCAAAAATCACTTTGATAACTTTGAGATAGCAGAAGCAGGGTTAGAGATTACATCATTAGTAGATGCGGCAAACAAATACGTTCAGGATAATGTGCCGTGGACTCTTGCAAAAGAAGGTAAATTAACAGAATGCGGACAGGTGCTTGTATGTGTTCTTGATGTAATGTGCATTATAGCTTCTTTGATTTATCCATACTGCCCGAATATCGCTTCTGATATGGCAAAACAGTTGTCTTTTGATTTGAAAACAAAACTTGATGATTTAACATCAGATAACGTTAAATGCGGACAATTAATCTCAAAAGAAAATATCAAGCCAGTATTTTTACGGCTTGATTCCGAACTTGCCGATAAATCAACCAAAAAAGGGGCTTAGCCAAAAATACTTTTATGAACGATAAAAAAAGAAAAATAAGTATAATAGGTTCCACAGGTTCAATTGGGACTCAGGCGCTTGAGGTTATTGAAAAATTACAAGATAAATTTGAAATTATTGCGCTTGCAGGAGGGCATAATGTAGAACTTCTAAAAAAACAGGCGGAAAAATATCATCCCGAATTTGTCTCTTGCAGCTGTAATCCTGAACTTGTTTCAGGCTCTCATAATGCAAAAATTTTAAATGGACTGGAAGGCTTAGAACAAATTTGTTCCAATAAGGAAAATGATATTATCCTTGTTGCCTGCTCGGGAAAGATCGGGCTTCGTCCGACATTAACAGCAATAAAAAACGGTATTGATATCGCACTTGCCAACAAAGAAACACTCGTAATGGCCGGCGATATTATAATGAATGAAGCAAAAAAACATAGTGTAAAAATTATTCCCGTAGACAGCGAACACTGTGCAATTCATCAGTGCATTAAAGATATTAATCTGGTTGATAAACTCATTATCACAGCATCTGGTGGCCCTTTTCTTAACAAAACGATTGAAGATATTAAAAATGCAACTGTAGAACAGGCACTTGCACATCCTCGCTGGCATATGGGTAAAAAAATTACAGTCGACAGCGCAACACTAATGAACAAAGGACTGGAAATTATTGAAGCCCATCATTTATTCGGTTTTAACTATGATGATATTGACGTTGTAATTCACCCGCAAAGCATTGTGCACTCGGCAATAGAATATGTCGACGGCAGTATTATTGCACAATTAGGGCTTCCAAGCATGCATATACCTATTCAATACGCTATTACTTACCCTGAGAGATTTGAAGGTATAAAATCCAAAAGTTTTAAATTCTCTGAAATTGCCCGTCTGGATTTTGCAGAACCGGATTATGAAAAATTTCCGGCTTTAAAACTTGCTTACTCTATGGGAAAAATCGGTGGAACAGCAACAGTATGCCTGAATGCAGCTAATGAAGAAGCAGTATTTGCGTTCCTTGATGGAAAAATAAAACTTTATAACATTTATGAAATTACAAAGAAGATGTGTGATGAACATAAAGTTATTCAAAACCCCACAATTGATGAAATTTTTGAAGTTGACAGAGAAATCAGATTAAATACACAAAAATTAATAAGTTTAAAATATTTATTTGAGACATAAATATAGTAATTGCTTTACCAGCGTATTGCGTTTTGCATAAAATTTTGAAACTTATATCGCAGTTCACACTAAAAATAAATAAAATCGTTACCCCTGAAATAAATTTAGCCTGACAATAATCTGGAAACTAATTACAAGAATTTAAAATTACCATTTCGCAGTTTTTGCAATCAAACTTTAAAGGGTATTTCTGCCCTCTCTCATCAATAAGAAAAAGTTTTTTAGGAGATTTGCACATATTAAAGGCAAATTTCAGACAGTGTTTAGTCCGCATCAGCTCGTTTGGGAAAGAACCGCTCTCGGCAGACATCTCGCAAACAGCGCATCCGCAGTTTTCATAAAAACTTTTTGCTTCCTTGTTATGAATATTTGCTCTGTAATCAAGTTTATGCTGAGGAAATTTTGTATATTTTAAAGGTTTTTGGGAATCGCGCCTGTAATTTTTTAAACGCACAGCCATCAACATATCAAGAATATTACGTCGGAGTTTGTTAATTTTTGAAACAGGCATAAAAGGCACATCATCGTCAATTTCAATATCTTCAGCATAAAAATCGCTTTCACCTGTTTTTTTAAGCTGATTTATGAAATTTTCTTTCATTTTTTCGGGATTTTTAGGCGGTTCGTCTGCCGGTAATTCAATAGTTACAGAGTTTTCATCCTCGTCAACGGCTTTCAAAATTCCGTCAGAATAAATAAATTTAACACCAATACGGCGTTTTGTTCTGGAATTTTCAAGCTGTTTTTCAAATAGGCTGTCAAAATTTCTGTAAACTTCAAATCCAACAGAGATACCATCCATTTTGTTAGGATAAATTTTATTTCCTTCCACCTTGTTTACAAGACAGCCCTGTCCGTTGAAATACAATCCATCCTGAGGATTTATTCTGATACAAGCTTGACCTCCTGCCTTCTTGCCTTCCTGCCCTCCAATTTCAAAATAGTCCCTGCCGGCTTTCGTAATTTTGCCTAACTTTTCACCTATAGATTTCGGAGTGTCAAAATTATATATACACTCTACTTCCCTTGAAAAAGGGAGGGGGACCGCATCAGCGGTGGAGAGATTTTTACGACCGTCTAAAAAATAATCAGTAAACCCTCTGTTAAAACTCTTTTTCACATCAGGTTCAAAATCTAAAAATACCTTGCCGGAAGATGTTTTTTGTGCAAATTTATCAATTTCGCATCTATAATATGCAACAACATTTTTCACATAATTTTCATCTTTAAGCCGCCCTTCAATTTTGAAAGATTTAACACCTGCATCAATTAATTCTTTTAAATGTGACGATGCGTTAAAGTCTTTCATACTCAAAAGATATTTATCTTTTGCAATTATGTTTCCTTTATCGTCAACAAGTGAATATTTTTTACGGCAAGCCTGCGCGCATTCTCCTCTGTTTGCCGAACGCCCGCCGATATAATAACTCATATAGCACTGGCCGCTGTATGAAACACATAACGCGCCATGTATAAATGTTTCAATCTCTGCTTGTGAAAGTCCGCAAATTGTTTTAATCTGTTCTAATGAAAGCTCTCTTGCCAAAATTATCCGCGAAACTCCTATTTCATTAAAAAATTTAACCTTTTCAAGAGTTCTGTTATCACACTGGGTGCTTGCATGAATCACTATAGGCGGTAATTTGCCGTCTAACGCAAGTTTAATAATTCCCATATCCTGAACAATTATGGCATCAACTCCAATATCGTAAAGTTTTTGAATTAATTCTTGCGCTTTAACAAGCTCATCATCTGTTAAAATCGTATTCACAGTTACGTGAACTTTTACATAAAACCTGTGAGCATAATCTACAATTTCTTTGATATCTTCAAGAGAATTCGGAACTTTTTTGCGCGCACCAAAGTTTGATGCTCCGATATAAAGGGCATCACATCCTGAATTTATAGCTGCAATTGCTGTCTTTTTATCCTTTGCAGGCGCTAAAAGTTCAACTTTTTTCATTGAAATTATTATAAAACAAAATTTTTTCTTGTAGTATAATCTTTACTGTGGCAAATTTTTACTAGATAAGAGAAATAAAAATGATATCCCCAATAACATTTAAAACAAATACCCTGAATACTTTCACTGCAAAAAAAGACCAGAATACTATGGAAGGTCTGAAAGCTAAACCTGTTGCTAAAATCAGTCCGGTGAAAGCAAGTTTGAATACAACAGCTGCATGGTTTGGCTTCGGTGTGGTACTTGATAGAGTTGTAACTTTTGCGGGTAAATTTCTCAAAACAAAACCGCTGACAACATCAATTATCGCAAACGGAGTAATTGCCGCAGGTGCCGGCACTTATACTTATATAAAAACTCAAGCAAAAAAATAATAACAAAGAAGCCTCTGCTAAATACAGAGGCTTCTTTAATTTCATTCTCAAAACAGCTTACAACGGTCTTACAGAATTTTTGTAAATATTTTCAACAACATCTCTGCCGTTTCCTGAAGGAGCAATATCAATAAGACCGCCGAGCGATGGTGTTGAATATACAAGATCGGTCAGTTTTTCAACATCAGCATCAGTGAAACCTTCATCTGTTAATTTTTCTTTTACATCAACAGAGAATAACCAATCCTGAACCTGTTTTGCTGCCTTATTAGCTTCTGACGGATTACCTGTCAAGCCCGGAGCAATCGGAGCTAAAATGTCAGCCAGTACATGCGGTTTGTCTTTATAAATTGTTTTAATAACCGCAGGCAGTAAAATTGCAAGTCCCAGACCATGTGCAAGCTCAGGTTTTACAGCACTCAACGGGTGTTCAAGAGCATGTGTGTAGTGCAGCAAACCGTTATCAAAGCTTACACCGCCCATCATTGCAGCATAAGCAAGATAATAACGGGCTTCTAAATCGTCAGGATTTGCAATAGCTTTCGGCAGATATTTTGCGACAAGCTCAATTACCTGTTTTGCAAGTGAAATTGAATAAGGTGAAGCGACTTTTGATGTTGCAGCTTCAATTACGTGATTTACAGCGTCAATTGAAACATATCTTGTCTGTTTTGGAGACAATTTTGTCATCAACTGCGGATCATCAATTGCAAACATCGGATAAATACAATCGTAAGCAATTGCAGGTTTGAAGTTCTTTTCAAGATTTGTAACAACTGCAAACCTGTTTGTTTCGGTACCAGTTCCGTGAGTCAAATTAATAGACACAATCGGGGCTGCCTTTTCAGGTGTAAATTCAAAATCATACAATTCTTCAGCAGTTTTTTCAGGGTATTCCAGAAGAATAGCAACTGATTTTCCGGCATCTGTCGGAGACCCGCCGCCGATAGCAATAACAGCTTTTGCACCGAAATCTTTTGCAAGTTTTGCGGCATCATTAACATGATGTGTATTCGGGTTAGGTGTTACTTCTGCATAATTTACGTAGCCTATTCCGTTATCTTTCAGGGCTTTTTCAACGTAATCCCATGCACCGGTTGCTTTATATGCATTTCTGCCTGACATTACAATAACTTTATCAATGCCTTTGTCTTTCAAAACTTTGGCGATATCGTCAATTTTTTTAATAGCGCCGACACCGAAATAAACCGTTGTTCTTGTCCGGATTTCTTTAACTTCGTTAATGTTAATATCCTTTTCCCACATAATAAACTCTCCTTTCTTTTCCAATATTATTTTAATATAAAAATTTG
>CALVCJ010000025.1 GCA_944326015.1 Candidatus Gastranaerophilales bacterium | reverse complement strand
CCGAATTGTTTCTATCGAAACAATCGCGGGTTTACCCGTTCGAGTATCCTGCCTCGTACGGCTCATTCTTCGCCGACAATGCAAGACAAGTCCCGCCGTCGACACCATAAAAAGAGAAGTTTTAGCTTCTCTTTTTTTAATTCACCAACTAAACTATATATTCAAGAACAAAATTTATACGACCGTTATTGTCAACCGTTTTCTCTAAAACTTTATATTGTGCATTTCGTGGCATCAACGCTTCCCAACCATCATGGTATATTAGTTTAGAACCTTTTGGTAAGCGAATTTCCAAAAGCCCACTGCCTGCATAATTCCCCATCACATTCGCTTTTTGCAAAGCAACAAATGTGTAACCAGCATCAGGTTTTATTACATCACCTACTTTACAGTTATTCACAAGATTTACATAGGCATAGTCATGAGGTCTGTAAGCACAAGCTGGCACATCAAGTCCTCTATATACAACATACTCCTTATCCAATGATGTTGCTTTTTGGAACAAGTCATCCACTGCTCTCATATCTGCTTCAAGTTTTTCTGCGAGCGCATTCGTTGGCAAAGTACCGCCATTCGCTTTGATATATTCTCGTTGACGTATAATCATATTTTTTTCATCTGCAAAAACTTTTGCACCATGTGCTTCTTGATAAGAAATGTTTGGATTTAATTTCTCTACGTTTGTTATTTCACTAGCTGTTGTTCTAACAGGTTCAGTAACTTTAGGATTTATAGTTTCAACCACAGGAGTTTTCGCAGGCTGAGTCACTGTCGGATTAGCAATTTCTGTAACTTGTGGTTTTGTAACTACAGCTTCACTTACTGTTGGCTTAATAGTTTCAGTAACTTTAGTGGCTGGAGTTTCTACAACTGGATTTTTCACTGGTTGAGTTGTCGTAGGTTTAGACGGTGTTTTTACAGATGTCCCTTTCTTAGCATTAAATAAATCATCAACACCGTTAGCTAACTGTTTAACGTGTTTACCTTTACAGAAAAGAAAATCACAAGCTATTGCAATTCCTGTTAATATGCCAATATCTTTAGCTACATCTGAACCTGAAAACGACTTTTTATTCTGAGTTGTAGCTGGTTGAATAGGATTTTGTCCAAATGTGATATTTGGTGTGTAGCCTGCTTTTCTGTAATTATTTACTTGTGCAAAATTACTATTATTGTAATATCCTTGATTATAAGGATACGGCAAGGTTTGATTTACATTATAATATCTGTTTGAGTCTTGTAACATTTTTCCTACCTGTATAACTAACCTATATTTAAATAAAGTATTTTTCTATTAAAAAATTGCCTGATTTTTAATATACAGATAAAATAATCTTAATATTCTAACCCTAAAATGCTTCTGATATTGTAGTATTCGTGAGTCGATTGTTTTATTAGGCAAACAAGTTGCCCATAAATATTCAAAGTGTCAAAAGGTTCCATATTCGAGAGTTTTTCGACATTAAAAAAAGGGATAACATAAGTTATCCCTTTCTTAATTGTAGAATGGTGTGGGCTTTAATCTGTCGGATGCAACCGGCGATTCTAAATTTAACTTATAATCATTTCTCAATAAGGGAAAAATTTTGTGGCAATTTCTGCTCAACAAGTTTTAAAAGTTCTGAAACAGGCATATTTAAAGCTTCAGAGATAGTCCAGATTGAAATTAATTTTGGCTCATTTACCCCATTTTCCAGTCGTGATAAAAGAGATTTTTGAATATCATATTCATCAGCCAGTACCCGCAAAGATTTATTTTGTTTCTCTCGTTCATTGCGAATAACTTTTGCTAGTGTTTGAAAAATGATTGCAGATTTTTTTGAATTTGCATGTTGCATATATAGAATATTAATGCTAAAATTTTATTAATATTTCTATATATAGAACCAAACTGGAGGTATAAAAATGATAAAAAGAAAAAATTTTGCATTTACACTTGCAGAGGTGTTAATAACACTCGGTATAATAGGAGTAATTGCTGCAATGACATTATCTGTATTGATACAACAGCATCAAAAGAAAGAAATAACAGTTGCGTTAGAAAAGATGTACACTACACTAATGCAGGCAGCAAATACATACCAGGCATTGAATGGAGTTTATATAACAGACTTTGACACGTCATTGCCTGCAAAAGATTTTATGGAAGAGTATTTTAATCCGTTTTTGAAGATCTCAATGGTATGCAAAGACGATAATGACTGTTGGTATGGCAAACGGCAGCCAAAAGCAATAGATCAGAAAACAGCCATAAATATACAGTACGGTGTAATACTTGCAGATGGCCGAATTTTGGGCATTGTTAAAATTTCAGGCGGTATATTATTCTATTTTGATGTAGATGGTTCATCGGGGATTTAATCGTTCTGGTCATGATATATTCAATTTTTATTTAATAAATGCAAATACTGTAGGAACTTATGAAGGATGTGATAATAGAATGAAAAGCTTAAAATCCGGTATATACCCGGGAGGTTTTGCAAGTTGTTTTGTACCGTTTACTACATATTCCAGAGAGGAGCTTATGAGGACAAAAATACACAGGTCTTGTAATAAAAATGCTATAATGGTTACTGATCGGGCGGGTGATGCTTGCGCCGCACTAATTATGCAGGATGGCTGGGAAATGAAAAAAGATTATCCTGTATGGTAATTTATTAGAGTCACTTCAAGTATTCCAAAGACTCCAGGATTAAACCATTTTCGTTCAATGCCGACCTTAAGCGATATTCATCCCAATTTTTATGGTCGAATCTGTAGTATTTGTAACACAATGAAAACTGCTGGAAGAATAACTATTTTTTACATCGTATCCACCAAGCAGAAAACTTATACCATGTGTTGTAACACTGGATGATGTTTATTGAGAAGAACTTTTCTGAAGAATTGAAGCCAAAGTAATCCTCAAATTCCATAAAGTTGCGGTATTTAAGGCATATTATCGCTATTTCGCAGAGGATAAGAGCGAAGAAATCCGCACAAGCACAGTTAAGCCGGTAAAATCTGAACTCTATGAAATAATAAAATTTAATCAATCTATCAATATTAATGATTATAGAGGTCATGGGGTTGTTTTAGATATTACAAAGCACCCTTATGCGGAAGCAATTTTAAGTGGAAGATACACTATAAAATAAAAAGTAATATAACGGGTAATAAATCTATATTACCTGTTATATAAACCCTCATAATACTTTTAGACAAATGGTAATAAAGTAATAAAAAGGAGATTTATTATCAATAGATTTATGGAAAACAAACTTAAAGAAGGACTTTCTAACAAAACTGTTAATCATTTACTTACAACATTGGGAACGGCTTTCAACTGGGCAATAAATAATAACTATATGATGTATAACCCTGTGAGCAGGGTAAAAAAGCTTAAAGTTCAACAAAAAGAAATGGAATTTCTTACCGAAGATGAAATAAAAAGAGTGCTATATGTTGCAGAAAAGGAATATCCTGATTTTTATCCGATTTTGATTACAACAATTTATTCAGGTATGAGACGAGGTGAAGTTCTTGGGCTAACATGGGATTGTGTAGACTTTAATAAATCAATTATCAAAGTTCGAAAAGCATTGTATAAAGGTGTTTTATCTACACCAAAGACAGATTGTTCAATAAGGGATATACAAGTGCCCTCAAAACTAATGCAGGTGCTGCAACAATACAAAAAATCCGCAATAGAAAACGATTTGAACCTTGTATTTACACAGAAAAATGGCAAACCAATAGACGCTGACAATCTAATGAGCAGAAGATACCGAAAAATCTTAAAATTAGCAGGAGTAAAGCAGATAAGATTTCACGACTTGCGGCATACATACGCAAGTCTTTTAATATCAAAAGATTTGAATATTAAATACATCCAAAAACAAATGGGGCATTCATCTTTTGAAGTTACTATGAATACCCATGCACATCTTATGCCCGCATGCTATTGATAAATTGATTTAATTTTTTTACAGCAGTCTATAAATTTTAGCCCACTTCCGCATATACATTCACTATTAGGCTTTAATTTGAGTGTTGCATAAAATTTAGTCAAATTTTCTTTAATAAAATTATTTAAAATCATATAACGACTAGAACCATTTTCATTCAATATAATTTTGCCATGAATATACTTATTTTTGTGTGGTGTTATATCAATAATATTATTTTCAACATTCTGATAAACACAATGAGCTTCTGCTTCAATCATACAATGAGGATGTAACCATATTGCCCAAACATTAAGATAATTTCCACCAAAGTTTTCTATGTATTTTTGAACATTAAGAAAACAATTATTTATTTCGGTCATTTCTTTTGGAAATACTGTTACATATATTGGAGTTGATTTATAACAAATTTTTTTGCAAAATTTTATAACTTCTTTGCTAATTTGCTTAGGTGTAATCGCATCGAAATATTTAATATCCATTCTATCCTCTTGGGAACAATTTGGGAACAATAGCTCATATTTTTACTAATGTAAAAGAACACATGGTTTGATTATTTTCGGCAACTTGTTTATAAAAATTCTCGATATAATTTTAGATTTTTTAATATTATTATCAATTTACTTCTATTGCAAAATAAAAAGTTTTTGGTTATAAAATAAAATTAAATAAAGGAGTGGATATGAGTTTACAGAATGAATATGAACAAGTTGCAGTTGTAATGAACAAGTATTATGAAGCTCAAAAACTTGGTGATGCTGAAATATTGAAACCGTATTGTCATAAAAATGCTATTATGCATGGAGATACCGGAGAAGTTTTACTGGAAGGCTCTTTTGAAAATTTATACAAATATATAAATAGCACCGGCGGACAACCAAATATCAAAATGAGAATGGACATAACTACACTAAGCGGTACGGTTGCAAATGTACAATGCCTGCAAGACAGTGAAGACGGACGTAAATATATTATTTTATTTCAGTTATGGAAGGATGGCGAATGGAAAATAATGTCAAAAATTTTTCACCAGTATTCTCCTTAAAATCTATACGAGGTGGCGGGAACAGGTTAAATTTTTCCGTGAATTTATACTGCTATTAGATTTTTAATATCAGTTTTAGGAGGATTACCGAACATCTTTTTGTATTCACGGCTGAATTGTGTCGGGCTTTCGTACCCCACTTCATAACCTGCTGTTGTGGCATCATAGTTGCCTGTGAGCATTAATCTTTGTGCTTCATACAGTTTTAATTGCTTCTGGTATTGCAAAGGACTAACCTGTGTTACTTTTTTAAAGTTTCTGTAAAACGATGATGGAGCCATATTTACGCTCAAGGCGACTTCATCCATATTGAGTTTTTCGCTATATCTCTCTTTTATCAGAGAAATTGCCTGTGCAATCTGGTTTGAGCGGGTGCCTTTAGTATTAATTAAACGCAATTGGCTACCAAGAGGCCCTGTCAAAAGCCTGTAATAAATTTCTTTAATAATAATCGGCGACATGATTTTTTGTTCGGATTCGGGTTTTTCAATAAGCTGTACCAGACGATAAAATGAATCCAAAAGTTCTGCATCCGTATCAGCTATTGCAAGGGCTTTTTCATTGTTATCAACAGCTTGCGGAAGTTTTGTTTCCAATATCAGATTAGAGATAAAATTAGAATCTAATTCCAGAATAAGAACAACAAAAGGTTTATCCTCGCTTGCTTCCGCTACTCTGCTTGAAACAGGAATGTCCGTACAGGATACAACATACTGACCTTTTGTATAAACAATATTTTCGTTTCCGTATAGCATGTGTTTTAACCCTTGCAGGACAAGAATACAACTAGGGTTATAAAAGCATCTCAAAAATTCTGTCGGATTGTTCCGTCTTACTATTCTTACACCGCTAATTGACGTCGGATAATTCCCTACATCCGGTATATTTCTTAAAATTATATCTCTTATTGCAGTATATTTAGATTCCACTCCTAACCCTCCTTACAAATATTATAGCAGAAAAATAAAAAGTGAGAGGATTAGATAAGAAAAAGATAGAATAAGGTCTTAAATAATTCATAGAATCGGAAATAATAGAACATGAAGCAATATATTTAGAGGTATAAAATGAATAAATTAAAAAAACTCCTGTTTGGGATTATTACGGCAGCATTGATTTTCAATTTTGGAGGTAACTGTATGGCAAAAGATGTGCTTACACAAAAGCAGCATAATATTGTGATGATTTCATCATACACAGCCAAAGGTGATATGAAAAATCTTGAAGCAGCTTTAAATAAAGGGCTTGATGAAGGAATGACCGTAAATGAGATTAAAGAAATTCTTGTTCAGGCTTATGCATATTGCGGTTTTCCCAGAAGTCTTAACGGACTTTCAACATTTATGAAAGTAATGGATACAAGAAAAGACAAAAATGATAAAACAGGCGATGAAGCCAGAGTCTTACCTAAAGATACTGACAAATTTGCCTACGGTGATGATGTTCAATTTAAATTAACCGGCAAACGTTTTAAAGGCGGAGTTTTTGAATTTGCACCTGCAATTGATGAGTATTTAAAGGAACATCTGTTTGCAGATATTTTTGCAAGAGGGGTTCTTTCTTATCAGGAAAGAGAAATTGCCACAATCGCTTATCTATCTACAATAAAAGGGGTTGAGCCGCAGTTAAACTCTCATATTAATGTCGGCAAACATAACGGGCTGACTGATGAACAGGTTGAAGAAATTTTAAAATTAACAAGTTCTGTTTATAAAGGCGGAGATTTTGGTTTAGGTGAAGAAAATACTGCTTATGCAAAATATTTTATCGGCAAAAGCTATCTAAAACCGCTCACAAAAGACGGCGTGCCATCATCTAATGTAACTTTTGAACCCGGCTGCCGCAACAACTGGCATATACATCATAAAGGCGGGCAAATTCTCCTTGTAACAGAAGGCAGAGGGTATTATCAGGAATGGGGCAAACCTGCACAGGAACTTAAAGCAGGTGATGTTGTAAATATACCGCCGGAAGTTAAACACTGGCACGGAGCAGCAAAAGACAGCTGGTTTTCTCATATTGCAATATCTGTTCCGGCAGAAGGTGCATCAACTGAATGGCTTGAAGAAGTTTCAGACAAAGAATATTCAAAATTAAAATAAGGAGATAAAAATGAAAGTATTATTATTTAACGGTTCACCGCATAAAGACGGTTGTGTATTTACAGCACTAAATGAAATAAAAAAGACATTACAGGAAGAAGGTATTGAATCCGAAATCTATCATATTGGAACTAAAACAATAAGCGGCTGCAGGGCTTGCAGAGCATGTGCAAAACTCGGCAAATGCGTAATTGATGACGGGGTGAACGAGTTTTTGGAATATGCAAAAGACTTTGACGGATTTATTTTAGGCTCGCCGGTTTATTACGCAGCAGCGGCAGGCGGTGCTATTACTTTTTTAAACAGAGCATTTTTCACTGCTTTTATGTCAGGAAGAGGCGACATCTTTTTACATAAACCCGGTGCAGCTGTTGTCAGTGCAAGGCGTGCCGGAACAACAGCAACACTTGACCAGTTAAATAAATACTTCACTATTACGGAAATGCCTATAATCTCAGGCAGATATTGGAATATGGTGCACGGTCATACGGCAGAAGATGTAATGAAAGATTTGGAAGGACTGCAAAATATGCGGATTCTTGCCAGAAATATGGCTTATTATTTGAAATGTCAGGAAGCAGGTAAAAAAGCCGGAATTGAACTGCCAAAACAAGAAGAAATTATATTCACTGATTTTATCAGATAAGTAAATTTGAATACAGGAGAATAAATTATGCAGACAGTAAAATTAAACAATGGTGCTGAAATACCGATTTTAGGCTACGGCGTTTATCAGGTAGAACCTGCTGAATGCGAAAGATGCGTATCAGATGCAATTGCAACAGGATACAGACTGATTGACACAGCACAGGCATATGCTAACGAAGAAGGTGTCGGAGCTGCTGTGAAAAAATCAGGAATAGACAGAAAAGAATTCTTTATCGTTACAAAATTATGGATTTCAAATTACGGATATGAAAAGGCTAAAAAATCAATTGATGATTCTTTAAAAAAACTTCAAACAGATTATATAGACCTGTTGTTGCTGCATCAGCCGTTCGGGGATTACTACGGTGCATACAGAGCAATGGAAGAAGCCTACAAAGAAGGTAAATTAAGAGCAATCGGCATAAGCAACTTCTACCCTGACAGATTTGTTGACCTTTGTCATTTTGTTGACGTAAAGCCTGCAATAAATCAGGTTGAAACCCACGTATTTAACCAGCAAAAAGAAGCAAGAAAGTACATGGAAAAGTACGGTACGCAAATTATGTCGTGGGGACCGTTTGCAGAAGGCAAAAATAATATGTTTAAAAATGAAACACTTGTTTCCATCGGTGAAAAATACGGAAAATCTTCCGCTCAAACTGCTTTGAGATTTTTAACACAGGAAGGAATTGTTGTTATTCCAAAATCTGTTAAAAGAGAAAGAATGGAACAAAATATCAATATCTTTGATTTTGAACTTACAAAAGAGGAGATTGAACAGATAAGAGCATTGGATTTAGGTCACAGCCTGTTCTTCTCACACCACGACCCTGAAACAGTTGAGATGATTATAAATCTTGTCAGATAGATTTTGATGTCGGGGCGGATACAATTTCCGCCCGACAATTTTAACCGGAGATATTTTATGAAAAAACTTTTATTAATCTTTTTACCGTTACTGATAATTTGTGCAGGTGCAGCATTTGTATTTGCACAGAATAACAAAGATGAGGTTTCAAATATGACATTAACAGACAAAAAAATTCTTGTTGCCTATTTTTCGTGGGGCGGCAACACAAAAATCATTGCAGAAAAAATTCACGTACAGGCTGGCGGAGATATTTTTAGAATTGAGCCTGTAACTCCGTATCCTGATGATTATCAGACAACTGCTTACGGAATAGCAAAAGAACAGAAAGAAAAGAATATTCACCCGCCGATAAAAAATACAGATGTGTCTTCTTATGATGTAATATTTGTAGGAACACCTGCGTGGTGGTACACAATGGCTCCGCCTGTTATGACATTTTTAGAACAAAACAATTTTGAGGGCAAAACAATAATTCCGTTTGTAACCCACGGAGGCGGCGGAAGCTACACAATAGACAAGGATATGGCAAAACTTGCAAAAGGTGCGAAAGTTCTTTCGCCTTTTGTTGTGTATGAACACGGAAATGCCAATACTGACAAAGATATTACTGAATGGTTAGGCAATTTAAAATAAAAATCGGAGGATAGATGAAAAAGACACTTGCAGCATTACTTACGGCATGTATTTTAGTCACGGGCGGAATTGCCGCAAATGCA
Source organism: Candidatus Gastranaerophilales bacterium (assembly GCA_944326015.1). GTDB lineage: Bacteria > Cyanobacteriota > Vampirovibrionia > Gastranaerophilales > Gastranaerophilaceae > Stercorousia. The sequence goes on along the minus strand of CALVCJ010000025.1, from coordinate 16,664 downwards.
AAAAATACAGAGGGCAAAATTATGAAAGAAAAAGTACATTACAATCAAAGATATTCTGATATTAAAATAGCAGGTGAATTGTATAAACCTGAAAATTTTAGTGAAAGCAAAAAATATCCTGCGATCGTTGTTGTTCATCCGGCAGGTGGTGTTAAAGAGCAGGTTGCGGGTTTGTATGCTAAAAAACTTGCCGAGAAAGGTTTTGTAACTTTAGCTTATGATGCCGCTTATCAAGGTGAAAGCGGAGGAGAACCTCATTATCTGGAAAATCCGGCTTCCCGTGTTGAAGATGTCCGCTCTGCTGTTGATTATTTAACAACACTTCCTTTTGTAGATAAAGAACATATCGGAGCATTAGGAATTTGTGCAGGCGGCGGGTATGCCTTTAACGCAGCAGAAACAGAAATGAGAATAAAAGCAGTTGCAACGGTTTCTGCCTTTGACTTAGGTCGTGCAAGGCGTCAGGGCTTAGGTGATTCTTTGACTGTTGAACAACAGCAGCAAAAGTTAAAAGAAGCAGCAGAACAGCGTACTAAAGAAGCAAACGGTGAGCCTGTAAAATACTCAGGCTATGTGCCGAATTCTTTGGAAGAAATTCCGGAAAATGCACCGGCAATGTATCGTCAGGGGTATGAATATTATAGAACCCCGCTTGCACAGCATCCCCGTTCGGAAAATAAATACATTTTTTCAAACTATGCACAGCAGGCAGCATTTACGGCTTTTGACAGACCGGAATTTGTATCCCCGAGACCTGTTTTGTTTATCGTAGGCGAAAAAGCAGAATCGGCATATTTTAGCAAAGAAGCCTATGATAAAGCACTTGAACCTAAGGAGTATGTTGTAATTCCAAATGCAACGCATATGGAAATGTACTATAAACCTGAATATGTAACTCCTGCGGTTGAAAAGCTTTCTGAATTTTACGGAAAATATCTCAAGTCAGATGAAGAAGGGAGCAAATAATGTTTAAGAAAATATTATTCCTCACACTTATTTTAACTTTAACTACAGGATTGTTTCAGAATATTTCCGCTAAGGAAACTTCAGTCAGTACACAAGTTCCTTATATAGAATTAAATAACGGGGTAAAAATGCCTCAATTCGGACTAGGAACATTTATGTTGGACGATAAAAACGGAGAAGCCTATGATGCTGTTTTGACTGCCCTTAAAGCCGGTTACTGTCATATTGATACAGCTCATGCTTACGGAAATGAACGAAGTGTCGGACGTGCAATAAAAGATAGCGGAATTCCTAGAAATGAAATCTGGATTACATCGAAACTCTGGCCCAATGAATACGGTGAAGGGATAACAACAGAAGCCTTAGACAGAATGCTCAAAAGGCTGGGGCTTGATTATATTGATATGGTTTATCTTCATCAGCCGGTCGGCGATGTATACGGTGCCTGGAAAGATTTAGTAAAAGCTCAAAAAGCGGGTAAGGTAAGGGCAATCGGTATTTCAAACTTTGATAAAGACGAAAAGCTGTTTGATTCGTTTATAAAAACAGTTGACGTAAAACCGCAGACAATGCAGCTAGAATGCCATCCTTATGCACAGCGTAAACACTGGCAGAAAAAACTAAAGAAAAATAATATTCAACAGGAAAACTGGTATCCGCTGGGCGGTAGACAGAGTAACGGTTTGTTGTTGCGTGACCCTGTAATCAATAAAATAGCAAAAGTTCATGGCAAATCTCCTGCTCAAATAATAATCCGCTGGCACATTCAGGAAGGTTTTTCGGTAATTCCCGGTGCTTCAAATCCTGATTACATAAAAGAAAATATTGATGTTTTTGATTTTTCACTGAGCAGAAAAGAAATGAATGAAATCCGCAAATTAAATACTGAAAAACGTATTTTTGACCCTCCTTATGAAGAACAAAAACAAATGTATTTGAAAACAATTCTAATAGATTAATACTTCTAAATAAAGCCTCTAAAGCTGCCAAATGCCTCCAATACTGGCAGCTTTTTTATAAAAAGGAAACATTATGAATAAGATACAAACAACATTCAGATCTCTCAGATACAGGAATTTTAGATTATTTTTCCCGTGACTTATAACATCTCAGGTCGGTATCTGGATACAAAATGTTGCAATAAGCTGGGTAGTATATTCTATTACAAAATCTCCGTTTATGATGGGAGGAATTCTTTTTATAAATACTTTGCCGCTGTTTCTTGTAACACCGTTTGCAGGTATGATAATAGACAAATTTAACAGACACAAACTGCTTTTAATAATCCAGATATTATTTGCTCTGCAAGCCTTTTTAATGGCTTTATGTGCAATAACAAATCATCTAATGCTCTGGAATATAATAACTCTTGGTTTGTTTTTAAATATTGTTGCAGCAGTTGATGCACCTTTGAGACAGTCAACGTATATTCTTCTTGTAGATGATAAAACTGACTTAAGTAATGCACTGTCTTTGAATGCTGCCTGTTTTAATGTTGCACGGCTCGTAGGCCCTGCAGCCGCAGGAGTTTTAATATCAGCAGTCGGCACAGCGTGGTGTTTTACCATAAATTTTTTATGTATTCTACCCTGTGTATTTCTTGTCATGATGATGAATTTTAAAGATAAAAAATCAGACAGTGTTAAAAATAAATCAATCGTTGACGGTGTAAAAGAAGGTCTTGAATATGCTTTTCATTCGGAGCAGATACTGTTGCTTCTGGCATTCGCCGCAGTCTTTAGTTTTATTGCCCTGACTTACCCTCTATTAATCCCGATATACACAAAAGAAGTTTTGCACGCAGGAGCTGATACACTAGGATGGATTATGAGCAGTACCGGAATAGGTGCGCTTTGTTCTTCAATCTATCTTGCAACACGAACTTCCTTCAAAGGATTAAAGTATATTATATGTATAGGAGCAGCCCTTTTAAGCATAGGGTTTATTATTATGGGATTTGTTCATCAAACATTCTTAAGCTGCATTATAATGTTTTTTGCAGGTCTGGGATTTACTTCTGCAATAACATCTGACAGTACGCTTTTGCAATCAATACTTGATGACGATAAAAGAGGCAGAATAATGAGCTTGTATTCAATATGTTTTATGGGTGCAACCTCCATAAGCAACTTAATTGCAGGTTCAATTGCACAATTTTTCGGAATTGCAAATACATTTATAATCTTCGGGGCGATTTTACTATGTTCTGCAATATTATTTCTGCTGAAATTTTTGCACATTGAATTTAAATCAAAGATATAATGAAATATGATGTATTAACTGTTATGTTATTTTAATATTATTGTATAAACTTTTTCCCTTTTGTTTTTAAATCAAAAATAATAATTCTATGCCTTGTCATATCCGGAATTAGCAGTTTATTACCTGAAATTCCGATATCAGCCGGAGTAAGCCCTTTTTCATAAAAAATAACTTTTTTCTCTTTGGTTTTTGTATTAATTGCATAAACAGATGAAGTTTTCCAATCAGACGCATAAATGATATTTCCGTCTTTTGATATTCCAAGTCCGTCATATAACCCGGGTATATTATTGAATTTTTCCAACACAGGCTTATTGATATCTTTTATGAAATAAATTATGTTATTATCTGTTAAAGTTTTATAATCAGAAGGAATTGACGCAATATAAATACTGTTTTTATAGAAAGTAATTCCGTTTGGAGATGGAATGTCAAGCCATTTTTCAGGTTTTAAATCATTATTTTTTAAATCAATTTTATAAATCGCATTTTTATCTGTTGCTGTAATGTAAAGAATATTGTCCAATACAACAATATCATTCAATACTTTAGGATTATCTTCAAACAATATCTTTTGCGGCTTCTCACTTAAACTTTTCAAGTTGTATACAAGAATATTATTAAGGTTGCAGATATACAATTTATTTTTACAAATAGCCATTCCTGTCGGATGTTTTAGTATTCCGTCAGGCTTGATAAAATCCTCTAATTTATTGTTTTTGTAATACAGAATATACCCCTTAAATTCATCCGCTCTGGGTACAAGTGCATCAGAACCGTAATTTGGAATTAAAATTCCTCCTTTATACGGTAATAAACTTTCGTTGAAACGAATTCACTTTGTGCAAAAACAGGCTTAATTGTTAATAAAGATAAAATAAGTAAATATTTAACAAATTTATTCATATAAGTTTCCTCATATTATTTTATTTACGCATGATGTATTTGATTAGTCAAATTTTTTAACTTAGAGTCCGTAAAAATGTCTTTAATGAAAAAAACAAAGTCTGTAAAACAATTTATATTTCCTCAAGCGAAATCCCGTGCTGTAACAGTAATCCTAAAATTTCTGTAGTTCTTGAAATATGCAGTTTTTTAAATAATGATTTTTTCAGAATAATAAATGTAGGGTAATCAATTTCTAAAAAATCAGATATTCCATCGAAGTTATGTCCCTGAATGAGCAGGAACATAATTTCTTTTTCGTTTTCGGTTAAATCTTCAAGCATTTTGTAAATCCTTTAGTCTTTCAATATCAATTAAGTGGTTTTTGACCGCAAAATACGCAAGATGTCTGCGGTTTGCAATATGAAACCGCTTCATTAACTTTCTTACCTGATAAATAACTTTATTTGTATTATGGTAATAGAATCTTATTCCGATTTCACGATAGGAGAGACCTGTTAAAAGATAATAAATCACTTTTATATCCGGAATTTCTTCATAAAGTGCCAATGCCTTTTCATCATAGAACATTATTTGAAAAGTTTTTCGCATTGAGTGCGTTCCAATTCTTTCTTGAAGTCCGGCTTTTTCGCACGCATCACGTATTAAATAATATGCAGTTACTCTATCAAGCCGATGCCGCCAGTGAGATAAAAACAATGGTTCAGCATTCCGCCTGCCTTTGACAAAATTTTCAATCATAGGCTTTAAACGGTCATTTATCGCAAACTTTTTAAATTTCCCGGTTTTCTTTTCAATAATCTGAATATGGCTTTTGTTTCTAACATCGCCAACATTCAAAGATAGCAAATCAGAAATTCCTGCCTGTCCGCCTAATTGGTGTATTGCTGCATAATCAAGATTTGAACCAATAACCGCAGAATCGTTATTCGTTATAATATGAAATTAAAGTCGTTATGAAAGTAAAACATTCTTGTAAAAGTTGAAATTTTCTGTATTCTTTGTTATAATTGAATTACAAGGTTTTAAACTAAAGGGGTTAGACATGGATATTTCTTTGCCGCATGACATTGAAAATATTTTAAGAGCCAAGGTCGCTGAAGGTATTTTTAGCACAATGGATGAAGCTATTATGTTTGCGGTACAGTTCGCATTTGTGGATAACAATATTTCGCTAGAACGTATTAATCAATTAAATGCTGAAATTGAAAAAGGCTGGCAAGATATGGAATCCGGTAAAGGCAGAAACAGCAAAGAAGTATTTAGTGATTTAAGAAAGAGATATGCATAAACTTGAAATAATTGTTACACCATCTGCCGAAGAGGATATGCAAAGTATTTTTGATTTTATAGCTCAGGATAATATTTCTAAGGCTATTGAAATGATTGATATCTTTGAAAAGAAATTTGATACACTGGCTATGTTTCCTAAAAGCGGGTTTATAAAATCAAAACTTATAGTTAGAGATGTCAGATGTGTGGTTGTTGCAGAACATTATCAAATCATTTATTTTATAAAGAATAATATTTTATATATCCAACGAGTTCTTACAGGATATCAAGATATTATTTTCTAGTTTTTTCTAATTTTTGATTCACATAAAAATATTAAGCAAATTAACTTTTAAATCTAAATAAAGCTTGTTAAATTCCTTATTCCTCCTCAAGATTCCCTCGGCTAGTTTCTGCGGCAGGTCAACTTTGTTTGAATTGTGAGAGGTAAATCTTGTCAGATAACTGTAAACCTTTTTAAATTCCTGAATTTCAGGTTTTGTAAATGCTTTTTCTTCAGGGCTTTGAAATAGATTTTCACTTACAAACACCTGATTGTCGTAAACATAAAAAGAAAATTCCTCATCATAAAAAATTCTGTTTCTGCCTTGTTGCGGTGATTTATCATATAGCGATTTTAATTTATTTGTCTGCCGTTCGTAAATTAACTCCCTAAAAATATAATATAATTGCATCATAGAACTTTCTGCAATCCCCACTATTTGTGTAGTTTTATAAGCCGGAATTGAAAGGCAAAAACATCGTATTACAATATCCAAAATCTTTGCCGGATAATAAGATAATATGGAATATTTTTTATTAAAACTCTGTTTATTATAAAAATACAGGTCATTTCTTAAAGTTAATTTTCCCTCTTTAACCAATGTCAAGAGAAGTAACTCTAAAACAGCCTCATCAACATCTTCAGCAATAGTTGAAATCTCATCAAGTGTAAATTTATCCAACCTTTTGCAAAGTCTTAATATTCTGTTTTCTTGGATTATTGACGGTTCAAAATCTTTGCACTCCATTACGATTTACCTCCGCAAATCTGCATTCCGTCAGATTTTTCACAGGGACGAGCTCGCTCACTCCGTTCGACTCCGCTCTTGTCAAAATCCGTCTTTCATTTAATATTCCTTTCAAAGTATATTCGTCAATCTCTTGTATTTTGTTAGTTTCAGACAATTTTTCTATTTTATTAATCAACTTAACCAGTTGCCTGAACTGATTTGTCCTTGTTGCAAGGTAATTAATGGCATCAGGGGTAAACTCCAAATCCGTTATTTGTTGAAGAATGTCTGTAATATCCTCCTCATTAAACTGTTCAAATTTCAAAGTTTTATACAGACGATCTACTAAATGCGGATACCTTGAAAGTTTTTTATCTGCAGAAGCCATTCCAACAAGGACTATCGGACAGGCTGTCCTGTCGTGCAAATCCCTTAAAGTCTCAACCGTATGTTTTTCAATCAAATAGTCAATTTCATCAACAATGATTACTTTAGGATTTAAACGCAGGCTTTTTTCAATAACCTCAAAATTGTCCTGTGCGTGCCAGTAAGGTTCTTCGCCAAGTTCCTCCGCAATCTCAGATAAAAGCCATCTGCTCGTCATTCCTTGCGTTGCCCTTACATACACAGAATCGTTTTTATCCGCCCACCACTGGATTGTTTGAGATTTTCCAAGTCCATGGTCGTCGTAAACTAATGCAAGTTTCGGAATATTCGGCGGAAGTTTCTGCAACTCATCCATCAAAGCTACAAACCGCTTGACGTTTTTTGTTTTAATAAATGTTTTCTTCATCGTTTTCGTCTCCTTCTTGGTTGCTCGCATTAAACGGGTCTACGAACGAAAACTCATCGTTTCCGTTCTCCGCCCTCTGCTCGCAATCCGCATATAAATTAATATATTCATCACTTCTTATGTAATTTGCTAACCATTTCCTGTCTTCGGGATTAGTGCAACCGTTATTCATCAGCCACTCGTATTTTTCATAATTTGAATTAAACATCGGCACATTCATCTGCCGTTCACGAGGGGTTAATTTTCTTTCAAGTTTTGGCTTTGGTTGTTCTTCTATTTCTAAAACCGGTTCCGGTTCAATCTCCAAAACATCAGCTTTTTCATTCGGATAATATTTCAAAAATTCTTTTTTAGCCTTCTTAAACTGCCGTTGCTGTCTTTGGTATTGTTGCTTGTATTCTTCCATATCTTTTACAGTGCCGAGAACATTTGCCATCGGATGCACTTTTTGCACCCTATATGCCACGCATAAAAATTCGCCTTTCATTGAATAAACATGAACCTTTGAAAGGTCAAACAAGCTGTATCGTACATAGACCTTATCCCGAAGTCCAAGTATAACATCACTTCTATAATGCATTCCGAGAAACGTTATTCCATGTTTATTTATGAACGGTCATTCGGACAGGGCTTTGAATTGTGAAACTCAAGCCAGCAATCAATAAATTTAATAGCTTCCTGAACTGTCGGAATGTAGTTTTTAGTAAGTTTTTTGTGCATATCTCTGTGTAATTTCTCACCACGCTTTAACCACGCAGGTTTATCTTCAATACTTGTTCCGATGTAACTTGTCATCATTTTTTCAAACTCCTCCTGAAATTCAAGGAAGAATCTCTCTATAACTTTTGCACGTGCATTGTAAGGTTTAGCAAAAACGGAGCGGATACCTAAATTCGCATACACTCCGTTAAAGCCCACCTCGTCAAAGTCCACATTCTGAAAGTATTTAGATTTAAAAGCCTTTCCATTATCCTGATACACAACTTTCGGAATTATTCCGAGATTTAAAATAGCATTCCTTAAAGCACTTGCAATACATTGTGTATTTTCACTCATCATAATTTCATACCCGACTAATGCTGTTGATTTCCAGTCTAAAAAACCGACCAAAGTTGCTCTGGTCGGTTTTCCTGTGAACGGATTTATTACCTGAAAATTAAGAACATGTCCGTCTGCGATCAAGACATCTCCCACTTCTATTTTACTTATATCTCTTTCAATATATGCTTCAACTTTATCATTAAATGCTTTTTCGCCTTCTCTAAATAAAACCCATTTATCATAATGTAGCCGTCTGTATTTATATGCATATCTTCTAAAAGTCATAACAGAGGGGATATTTTCATAACCCTGCTGTTCAAGAATATGTCTTGTTAAACTTATACTTTTACCTATATTAAATTTATTCGGATGGAGCAAAAATTCCAAAAACACATTAATCATTTCTTGAGTTAAAACTGTATTGTATTCATCAAGACTTGAATGTCTGTATTTAGGAATTAGTGCTTCAATAGTTCCATATTCTTCATAACTTCTTATATATCTGTACAATGTTGATTTTGAAATACTGCCGAGAGTCTGAAAAATCTTTTTTAAATATTCTCCCGAGTTATACAATTCTAAAAATTGTTTATCTGCTTCTTGTTTTGTTTTAAATTTTTCTCTGAAATTATACAGAGCATGAATTAAATCAATCTTTGCCAGAGCCTCAAGTTTTGATTTTTCTGAGGCAAAAGTGGTGGCACCAGTATTTAAAGTAATAAGTTGGGTGGATTTAATGCTTTCATCAAGAAGTTTTGATTGGAGTTCCTGTTCTAAAGTTGAAATAAGGATTTCATAAGTAAAACCGCCTTTGACCTTAATTTTTCTTGAAACATATTTGCTGTCAGGTTTGTTTATTTCTATTCTTATTGAACGGTTACTTTTTAGACCTTTTAATTCTGCAACTTTATCTATACTAATATATTTATTAAGACTTAAATTCTTTTCCGTCGCCATTTTTGACCTCTTATTCAGTTCCATTATTGTTATTATGGCGCGTATGCAGAAAGATTTAAGCCTTTTGCTAATTTATGCTAACAGAAAATTATTATCAAAAATTTTTTTTACTACCGACTTAAAAAATTAAATTTCCGACTTTAAAATTCAATAAAATCAAGCCTTTCGGCGAAAAAGCTCAAACTGGCTGTTTTTCTCTAAGCGGACGGGAAAATATATCATATTTTTACTAAAAAAGAGAGTTTCAAAAATCTTGAAACTCTCTTTTGATAAATGGTTGCGGGAGCTGGATTTGAACCAACGACCTTCGGGTTATGAGCCCGACGAGCTACCAGACTGCTCCATCCCGCGTTATTTAATTTTACATGCTATTATGTAATGCTGAAAAACAAAAATCAACCCCCCATTTGGACACTTATTTGCAGTTTACATCGTATATTCTTAAAAACAGTCATAATGTCATTTCAAAATTGTTTCGGAAGCTCCCCCAAGAATGTATGTTTTAGTGTAATGGCATACCCTCTTATAATCTCTTCCAAAAACTAAAGTTTTGTGGTAACGCTATGCTTATTCCGCCTTAACAGACAAATATTAACAATAAGAAATATCCACTTGGGGGAGGGAATTTAGTGGATGAACATATCCTCAAATACAGAGGTCAACTGACGTTCTGCATAATGTTAAACTGCGATATAAGCCCCTTCACCGCACCGCCTTACATTTACATAAACAAAAACGAGTCTGATTTTCAGACTCGTTTTTGTTATTTTGATTTTTTATCTATTTTAGTTTCCGTAGAACCATCTTTCTCCTTCAGGAGCATTTACTGTTCCGTTAAGTTCTGCAGCTTGGGAGCCTGTATTAACAACTTTTACTTCTTTATTACTTGTTAACACACTGTTAGATGTTGTTGTCAAACCTCCGCCGAAGTTGGAAATGATAACCGGAGCATTAGTTCTATTAATAGTGCCACTTATAGTCATATCACCAACTTTATTAACAACTGCAGCCTGGCTTCCGTCACCTGTAATTGAACCGTCGAATGTCAAACCATTTGCACCGCTAATGTTTTTAATCAGATATTGACCGTTACCATCAGCTACAAAGTCACTTGTTACATCTATACCAGTTCCATTTTGTCTTGCTGCGGCATAAAAACCGTTATTATCATCAAGTTTACCGTTGCTGTTGTTATGAACTTGTGCACCAAGAGTTAATTTACCAGAGTTAGCAAGAACATTGACTCTGCCAGTATGAGTGATTTCACTGTTAACTGTCATATTGCCGTTGCCGTAATTTTTAATATTGGCATTTCCGGTATTGTTAATTGTACTTCCAGCTGCAAGATTCATTGAGCCGGATCCTTCTCTGTTAATTATACCCAGATTACCGTCAGCATCTACTGAACCTGTAAAGTTCATATTTCCTTTGTAATTGTTAATAGCTGTTGTGCCTTCGTTAACGATTTCACCCTGAAGATTCATGCCATTTCCATCAGAAGCTGTACCGTTTCCTTTATGTACAATAGCCAAGTCATACATACCTTCATTTGAAATTGTAGAGTTAGCTTCTGCAACAATTCCTTTTGAATTTTCACGGGAAGTTAAGTATAATCCGCCATCATGGTTAGTGATTTGTCCGTTGGTTTTTAAAGTCATTGAGCCGGCATCATTATAGAAGTATGTTCTTCCTGTATTTTCAACCGTACCTGCAATTGACATACCATTTGTACCATAGTTTTTAACTTTTAACGTACCTTCATTTTTGATCTGCGCAGTATTTGTAATGGTCATTCCTGAGCCATTGTTAATAATACCCATATTGCCGGTATTATTAATATTTTTGCTTATAGTCATAGCACCAGCATCATTGTTAATTGCAGTCTCGCCGGTATTTGTAATTTTGCCGCCTATTGACATGCCGCTTGCACCTGTATTTCTAAGCGAAAGATTACCGTGACCGACAATGTCACCTGCAGATGCAACATCTAATTTGGTGCCATTATTAAGTATATGAAGTTCACCACCATCATCAACAGAAACTTTACCATTTACAGTTAAAGTACCGGCACTATTTTCAACTGAAACTCTGTCATTACCTTTAATTCCGCCAATTTCCATTCCGGCAGAGCCGCTATTTTCAACCCTTACTGTTCCAGAAGAAGAAACTTTATCTGTTGTATTTGAAATAACTAATTTACCACCTCTGTTGACTATTCTTACAGAAGGTGTAGCATTACCGCCAACAGTTCCTGTAATATTCATTCCGCCGGAGCCTTCATTAACAATATTGGTATTACCTGATGAAGTTGCTGTTCCGGACAATGCTAAAGAACCTGTACTTGAGTTATTTGTAATTGCTAAATTTTTATTAGTTGAAAGTTTACCGCCGATTGTAACATCAGCACCTCTGTTAGAAATATTAAGATCTGCGCCTTCATTTTTAACAGTTCCTGAAATATTAAGTTCTCCAGATTTGTTCAATACATTCAATTCATGGGTTGACTGAACAAGACCGGAAATGCTTGTACCATCTGAACCACTGTTTGTAAGAAACACGCCACTATTACCACGTTCAGCGGTTATACCTGTTTTATCTGCAGCACCATTTATAACTTTACCGGCAATACTCATTCCTTCACCAGATTTAATCTGAATGTTTGAGCCGTTTCTTTCAAATGAAGCACCGCTTTTAATACCTTCGGTATTTACAAGAGAATTAAATAAACTCTCTGCACCAGAATTGGAGGTATAAGCTTGTTGATTGGTGACACCATTCAATATAGCACCTGTTGAACCAACTGTAATATTTGAACCTCTAAGTTGTACACCGTTGTTCGCAAATACTTTACCGTCAATAGTGATAGAACCGACATTTGCCTCATTATTCAATAAATTTGAAATATCTTTGATATTTTCATAATTCTGAGCAGCTTGTTCTGCTTTTAAGGTTCTATATTTTTCATCTGTCGGAGTAACTACTGATAACGCTCCTACATTAAGTACACCGCTTGCACCCACAACCATGCCGTTAGGTGATACAAAAATTGCATGGCCATCATAGAAATTTCCGTCACGCATAGTATTCAAAATACCGTTAATTGTAACCTGATTATCTACAAGGTTAATAAATGAGGAAAGATCTCTTCCTCCGCGGTGGAAGATTAGGTTTGCAACATCTCCCTCAGACAAATTAAAATTTTCATATTGTCTGTATCCTACATCTCCATTCATATGAGTTGGATCAATGTTGAATACTCCGCCGCTTCCTGTAACACCGGTAATGTCTGTCGCATTAGCTCCGGTTACCGAAAGCATCGCTGCCACAGCTGCAATAAATAACTGCTTTTTGTTCATAGTATACTCCTTATGTTTTTAGCTATTTTTTTCAAATCAATTTTTATATTTTTATTATACCATTATAATAAATATAAAAAACCGAATAAACATTAATTTGCCTTTTTATTAAGAAATATTAATGCAAAATTTTTTATTATCTATTTTTTAGTATAATGCTGAACCATCAATCCATAATAATTCTCCTTATGTTTATTTAATACTTTAATAACAAAATATAATATTGCACCTACTATAATAAAGTGTTTTACGGAATAAAAATTGCCTGACTTTAATAAATTTTAAGAAATATTAAGTACTAATTTACCCTCTAAATGCACCCCACGCTCTTATAGTGCCTCTTTGATATTTTATTAAATAATAATGACCTTCAATGTTATATTCAAGTGCGGCTTCCATGTGGATTTCTGGCTCATCAGCAGGCATTCCTGTCTTAGCTCTTTTTTTATTTGTGTCTTCTCTAGCTTTTTTTTCTTTTTTAAGTTGTTTCTTTACCTTCTTGTTATTTAATCTGTCAGATTCTGAAGCATCTTCTTCAATCTTAATTACAGGTATAACAGCGATAGGTTTTTTGGATTCTAAAAGTATCAAAAATTCTCTTGAATCAGACAGTGCAAGCTCATAATATCCCGGTTTAATAAATCCGCCATGACTATCATAAATAGGATCGGAAATAATAATGACAGGATAATCTGAATCTCTGAGCGAATATCTGTATATAGAATTGCTCCCTGTGAAATAGCCGGAAGTTTCCTGCGGAGCCTGGGGGTAAGGTCTTATGTTAGGATGAGTTAATACTTTTTCTGCAAATACCCCTTCAAACATTTAATTATAACCTCTTTAATAATGAAGAAACAATATTTTGAATTTCTGCAAAGCTCCTATCTAAAGCTTTTTCGTGTCCGACAAAAATTAAAGACATATAACTTTGAGAATTACCGGTATCACCAGATTTTGAAAGGAGTCTGTAAGCTTCTCTCATCAACCTTTTCAGACGATTCCTTTTTACTGCTCTTTTATGAGTTTTCTTACTTACAACAAAACCCGTTTTTGTTAAAGCGTCGGCATCTTTTTTCAAAAGCCCTGCAAATAAAGTAATCCCGTTTTTGTAAAAAGAATTTTTCACCCTGTATGTAGCATTATAAGCTGCTTTATTTTTCAATCTGAACTGTTTTTTTAGCATATTTTTCAAAACAACACAGCACGTCAAACATATTTCGACCTGCTGTATTATAAATTTTTGTGCCTACTATTTAATCTGGCAAATACTAAGCGCGTTTTTTAGCGGAAATAGCCAGTTTGTGACGCCTTTTAGCGCGGCGTCTATTTAAAACCTCCTGTCCGCCGGGCGTCGCCATTCTTGCTCTAAAGCCGCTGACACGCTGTCTTTTTACTTTTGTTCCTTCTAGTGTACGTCTCATTTGTTTATTCCTTTTAATTTATATTTGTCGTATAATTTTTATGTTAGATTAAAAAAATTATTAAGTCAATATAATTAGAAAAGCAGGTTAAATAATATGAACAAAAAATGTAAAATAGGATTTATTGGATGCGGTAAAATGGCAAGTGCAATAATTAAGGGCACAATATCTTCCAAATTTTTACCTAAAGAAAATATTAAAGGTTCAGAGGTAAACTGTACAGTAGCTGAATTGGCACAGAGCAGGCTCGGAATTGAAGTTCTCACAGACAACAGGTTTTTAACAATGGACAGCGATATAATATTTATTGCGACAAAACCAAACTATGTAGCTGATGTTTTAGATGAAATAAAAGATGAATTAACCCCTGAAAAGTTGCTAGTATCAATTGCAGCCGGAGTTTCTACAACAAAAATTGAGAAAATTGTAGGAATGCAGCGTGTTGTAAGGGTTATGCCCAATACTCCAGCACTTGTACTTGAGGGTATGAGTGGAGTTTGCAAGGGAGCTTACGCCCTTGATGAAGATGTAGAATTTGTACTTGAATTACTTTCAAATATCGGTAAAGCTATTGAAGTTGATGAAGAACAAATTGATATAGTAACTGCGATTTCAGGTTCGGGGCCTGCTTTTTTCTATAAGGTTATTGAAGATATCGCAAGATCAGGTGAAAAGCTCGGACTTGATTATAATAAATCGCTTGAACTAGCGGTACAAACTGCACTAGGATCTGCAAAAATGGTTGTGAACAGAGGTGAAATACCTGTGCAAACTTTAATAGATAATGTTGCGACAAAAGGCGGCTGCACGTTCGTCGGGATTTCCGTGATGAATGAAGAAAATTCTGAAAATTTATTCTTTGATGTAATATCAAAAACAGCTAAAAAAGCTAGTGAATTAGGAAAGTAAATTATTCATAAATAATTTCGGCCTTGCAAAGAAAATCCGTCAACGAAACAGGCTTTGGCGGATTTTTTTTCCCTAAAAGTCCTTGGTAAAGCCCGAGAATGCAGGACGGACAGGTTGTAATAACATAGTCAGCACCTGTTTTCATAATATTATCTGCTTTTTTAGCTGAAATTTTACTTGAAATTTTATGGCTTTTCAAAGCGAATTCACCGGCAAAACCGCAGCAGTCATCATAATTATCCATTTTTATATACTGTATATTTTCACAATTTTTTAAAAGGGGTTCTAAAAATTCGTCACTTTTGAGGTGGCAAGGCTTGTGAAATGTTACTTTTAAAGGTTTTGAAAATCTGAACTTTAGTCCTTGCCTCAAAATTAGCTCGCCAATACTTATAAAATCTGCAACAATGTATTGTCTTAATGTGTTTTCACAGCTTGCGCAGTCAGTCAGAATGTAATCAAAGCTGCAGTTAAGATTTTTAAGATTTCGTTGTTTTGCTTCTTCAAATCTTTTCAAATTGCCGCTTGATAAAAACGGAAGCCCGCAACAGTCAAAATCCTTTTCAATAATTTTAATATCCTGATTTTTGAAAATTTTTCCCAATTGTCTGTATGCAGCCGGATAAAGCGTATTTATACAGCCTTTAAAATACAAAAGTTTAAGACCTTTTTGATAATTAGTAGAGGGAAATTTTCTGAAAGGGGTTAATAATATATTAAAAAACTTTACAAAAGTGTTAAAAACATATTTTGACTGCAAAGCAAAAACTAACTTTCCCCAGAACGTATTTTTAACATATTCGTACTTTGCGGTTTCAAAAATTTTGCACGCATCAATACCGCTCGGGCAGAATTCAGAGCATTTTCCGCATTTTAGACATAGGTCAAGATATTTATTTATAATCTTGTTAAGTTTTAAATCACCATTTAATATTCCTTTTAGCATAATAAATTTCCCGCGGGAAACAGCGCAGTCGTTGCCAGTAACCTTATAAACGGGGCAAACAGACTGGCATAATCCACATTTGGAACATTTATTTATATCATCATTAAAACTATCTAACTTTTGCATACATACATGATATCACGAAAAATAATTTCCAAGCCCTTGAGGAAAGAGGGCAATACAGAAGATAAGAGGGTAAGAAGATAGGAAACTAAGCTTTTAACGTAAATGCTCTATCCTCCTTCCTGGCTTCGAGACTGGATTGCTAGCATAAACCCGCTGCGACGGAAATAATCTCCGACCTTGAAAAATACGGATGGATTGCTAAGAAAAAAGTCAGGTCATTCTGAGCCGACAGGCGAAAGAATCAAGCTTATTGAAAAGCAGACGATAGACAAGTTTCTGAATATAATAAAAAATGGCGGAGTTTCACTCCGCCAATAAAAAGATTCGATTTATAAAAAATTTATTTCGTATCAGATGCTCATATTCAAGGTATGAATAACACAAAGTGAAAGAAAATATTATTCACGGAAACATGCTGCTGCCTTTGAAGAACTTGTAACCAGATATAACAAAATATCTACAACAAAAGATACTAATGGTTATCAAGTCCTTCAAAGGCGGAACAGTAACAACAAAACTTTAATCTGGTTTGTTTGACTGCCGCGGCGAAAATGGAATTACCTTATTTATCCCAAAGTCTCATCCTTAGCAGGTTTATTGGGTTTGCTGTATGAGCCGCTGCCGTACAATACAGCTTTTCCTGCAGCAGTACTTGGTAATACTGTCTGGTCATAGAATACAACCGGATAAACATCA
>CALVCJ010000024.1 GCA_944326015.1 Candidatus Gastranaerophilales bacterium | reverse complement strand
TGAGACACCAAACTAAAAAACATACGCTCGGTAAAGCAAAGGATCAAAGAGATGCTTTGTTGCGCTCTTTAGCAACCGAACTTTTTGTACACGGTGAAATCAAAACAACTATGGCAAGAGCAAAAGCTTTAAAGCCGTACGCTGAAGAAATTATCACCCTTGCAAAAAGAGGCGACCTTCACGCACGCCGTCAAGCTGCTAAATTCATTTTTGACAAAGAAACAGGCAAATTTATGGATTTGGCAACAGGAGAAGTTTTTGAAGCACCTTCTGCCGATAAAAAATTAGCAGAAGAAACAGTTCTTAGAAAACTTTTCGTTATTATCGGCAAAAAATACTCAGACCGTCAGGGCGGATATACAAGAATATTCAGACTTCCGCCGAGACGCGGCGACGCATCTGAAATGGCTTTAATCCAACTGGTATAAGCTATTATGCGTTACGCAATTCAAGTTCAGTATATCGGCAAAAACTATGCCGGAAGCCAGATACAATTCAGAAACGGCGAAGAAACAGAAACTCCGACTATACAGGGTGAACTTGAAAAAGCAATCAGTACATTGATATTCGGAGATACCGAAAATAATAACCGGCGATTTAAAACAGTCTTTTCCGGAAGAACTGACAGAGGCGTCAATTCAACAGGGCAGACAGTTCACTTTGATACAGACAAACCGATTGTTGCTTCAAAGTTTGTCTATCAGCTGAACGAAATACTCCCGAAAGATATCTCAGTCAGTAATTTGAGACTTGTTGATGACAATTTTCATGCCCAAAAATCGGCTAAATGCAGACATTATAGATATGTTTTTATCAATCGTAAGTGTAAGAATGCATTTGACGGTGATTTAATGAGAATAAAATTCGACATCAACATTGAAAGAATGCAAAAGGCCTTAAATTACCTTTTGGGTGAGCATGACTTCTCGAGTTTCAAAAGTTCCGGTACGCTAAACCCGAGCACAGTCTGTTTTATAGAAAAAGCCGAATGTAAAAAAGACGGTGATAAAGTGACTATTGATATTAAAGGGAACAGATTTCTCTACAATATGGTAAGAACAATCGTCGGAACTCTTCTGGAAATAGAGGGGCATAATTTTCCTGCTGAACATATGAAACAGGTTCTTGATGCCTGTGACAGGTGTAAGGCAGGGCAAACCGTCAGTCCGTACGGATTGACTCTAATTGAAGTAACATATTAACCCTGAAAAGGGATAAACAACGGAGACTAAGCATGAAAACATATTCAGCAAAACCTCTTGAAGTAGAAAGAAAATGGTATTTAATTGATGCTGAAGGAGAAATTCTTGGCAGATTGGCTACCAGAGTGGCAAATATTTTAAGAGGAAAAAATAAACCTGAATATACACCAAACGTTGACACAGGTGATTTCGTAATCGTAATCAATGCTGACAAAGTTCTGGTTTCAGGTAAAAAAGAAACAGATAAAATTTATTACCACCATACCGGTTATCCGGGAGGCTTAAAAAGTGCGAGCGTAAAAGAATTACGTGAAAAAGATGCAAGACTTTTAATTGAAAAAGCAGTAAAAGGAATGCTTCAGCACAATACTTTAGGCGATACACAATTTACAAAATTGAAAGTATACAACGGACCTGAGCATCCGCACGCAGCACAAAAACCAATTGTGCTTCAAAAAGAAGGAGGTAACAACTAATGGCTGATAAAGAAATTATGGCAACAGGCCGCAGAAAAACCTCTATTGCGGTTGTAAAACTTGTAAAAGGCAAAGGCAGAATTTTTGTTAACGGTAAAACATTAAAAAATTATATCGGCAACAGACCTGCTATTGAAATGTTAGTTTACAGACCTTTAGTTTTAACTGATAATCAAGAAAAATACGATGTAAAAGTAAAAGCAGTAGGCGGCGGTGTAGTTGCCCAGTGCGGAGCTATCAGACACGGTATTTCAAGAGCATTAGTTAAAGCTAATGAGGAATACAAAAACGTTTTACGTTTAGAAGGTCTTTTAACACGTGACCCGCGTGTTAAAGAACGTAAAAAATACGGCCGCAAACGCGCAAGAAAACGTTTCCAATTCTCAAAACGTTAAATTTCAAAACAATATATTCAATAAAAAACCGGCTTACAAGCCGGTTTTTTATTGAATATATTGTTTAATTTTGTTTTGCATATTTATCATAATGCAAATGGCAGGCAATATTAGCCAACCATATTGAAATATATAATATTAAACGGTGTTTATATTTGTATCAATTTGTAAACAAATTAGAAATATATGAAATTCTCTTATAAAAAAAGTTTTTTTTAATATGAGAGAGCAATCATGAAAATAATTAACATCAAAGAAATAAAAGAAACAATAAATAAACTTGATTCATTGGCCAACGTCGACATGACAAAGCCTAATACTATTTTCCCTCAAAATAGAGATAAAAGCGTAAAAGAGAGGATCGAACAATTTTTCCAGGTTGCAGACGGAAAAAATCCTTCATGGAATATTTAAATAGCGTCAACAGAGATACTTGTAATTCCGGAATTTCTTGCGCTGTCCATAACTTTTACCATAGCGCCGTGAGAGGAGTCTGCGTCAGTTCTGATTAAAAGTCCGTCAGGGTAATCTTTAGCCTGCGATTTTATCGTGCTTTCAAGTTTTTCTGACGGCACTTCAATTCCGTCAAGGTAAAATTTGTCAGAGGCATCAACCATTACTGTCATTATTTTTGACTCTTTTTGAACCTGTTCTTCTGCAACATTTTCCGGAACGGTAAGGTTCAATCCCTGTTGATCAAGCATTGGTGCTATTACCATCATAATGATTAACAGTACCAGAAAGATATCTGTCAAAGGTGTTATGTTTATTTCGTTGAATGTATCTCTGTTTCGTGACATATTTTCTCCAATTTTTATTTTATAATTCAGGAAGCCCGGATGTCAGGTGGTCAAGTTATTTTTTGTGAGCGAAGCTCTCATTAATAAACCTATCTTCCTAGCCTTTTACATTCTTATTATCTTTTAGCTTTTGTTGTTCCTTTTTGCTCAAAGGTTCGCCCGCTAC
Organism: Candidatus Gastranaerophilales bacterium; assembly: GCA_944326015.1. Classification (GTDB taxonomy): domain Bacteria; phylum Cyanobacteriota; class Vampirovibrionia; order Gastranaerophilales; family Gastranaerophilaceae; genus Stercorousia. The sequence goes on along the minus strand of CALVCJ010000024.1, from coordinate 23,264 downwards.
TATAAGTTTTTTGTATTCCGCGTCTTGTGCAGAATTCATTATTTCCATAATTTTTGCGCTTTTAACTTTTTCATCAGCTTTGACAACAAGTTCAGGTTTTTCAAGCTGAGGTTTTAATGTTATCAGCTCATTTGTCAAATTTTCTTCTGTTACGGGATTACCGTTAAGAAACATCTGTCCTTCTTTTGTTACGGAAACCGTTGCGTTCCTCTGTTCAATAGAAATTCCGCTGTTAATTTCAGGTACGGTTATTGATGTATCATTTGACTGAAAAGTTGGAGCTACAACCATCATAATGATTAACAGAACCAGAAAAATATCTGTCAAAGGTGTTATATTTATTTCTGTAAACAGGGCTTCTTTACCCTTATTTGTTTTCATTGCCATTTTTTATACCATAGCTTACGACTGCCTAAAAGGCGCTTTTTTATAATTTTGCATTAACCATATTATTATTGTGTTATCGCTTTATACAGTCAATGCACTCGGGTATTACTGTCCTGCTGAACTCGTTTCAGCATCTCTTTTCCCTCGCACCTGTTTTGTTTTAGAACCCTTCGTAATTTCCTTTCATTTTTTATACCATAGCTTACGACTGCCTAAAAGGCGCTTTTTTATAATTTTGCATTAACTATATTATTATTTTGTTATCGCTTTATACAGTCAATGCACTCGGGTACTCCCGTCCTGCTGAACTCGTTTCAGCATCTCTTTTCCCTCGCACCTGTTTTGTTTTAGAACCATTCGTAATTTCCTTTCATTTTTTTATACCATAGCTTATCACTGTTGATAAATCGCCTTTTAACAATAAATGAAGAATTTTTCTGTTTTTATGTAATCGGCTTTTTTCGTCATTCTGAACTTGTTTCAGAATCTTATTTGTCTATGACAGTGATATATTTGCATTGCTCGGTGTTGTTGATTCATCGTTTGAATCCACAAAACTCAAGAATAGCAATTTGATTAGCTGGAAGTCATCTTCGTAGCGTTTTACAATTGACTGGAAAGAGTTGTAGAATATTACGGCAACAATAGCAACACCAAGACCGAAAGCTGTCGCAATCAATGCTGATGCAATACCTGATGCTACGGCCGCAGATTGGTTTCCCTGTGCTGCAAGATCCTGAAATGTAAAAAGAATTCTCACAACTGTTCCAAACAAACCTAAAAATGGTGCTACACCGCCGATTGTACCTAAAATAGTCAGGTGGCTTTCAAGTTTTCTTGATTCAAGTGAAGCCGCAATATCAAAAGAACGTGAAAATCCGCTTTTTTGTTCTGCGAATATACGAACAGCTTCTTCTGTTACTTCGCCGATTGCACCACCGCATTGTACTGCAAGTGTTTCTGCTCCTTCTAGATTGTTGTTTGCAAGTTCTTTTTTCAATCTCGGGATAAAGAGCACAACATCTCTTTTGTTTTTCTTGTAAAAAGAAAATCTGTTGATTACAACGGCTACAACCAGTATTGAGCAGATTAAAATCGGCAGTAATACCGGCCAGTCCATTTTAATTGATTCTAATAGTAGTTCCATATTTATCCTCTCTTTTTTTTCTTTATATCACAGCTTACGACCTTCTAAGCGGCGCTTTTTATTTATATTGCATAACCTTTCATTATATAAGTATTATCGCATTGTTCGGTCAATGTACTCGGGTATTTGTGTAATTCTGAACTTGTTTCTGAATCTTTCCTTTTATCTCATGCATCTGTTTTGCTTTAGAAATCTTCGTAATATTGCTTGTCCTCTTATCTTCCTAACCTCCTGACCTCTAATTATATCCTGATGCTCCAAATACGTTGTAATCAAACGTAAATTGAATATCAATACTGGAATTTTTGTATTCTGCCGGCAGTGGTCTAAACGGTGCTGTTGCCTGAACTGCATTAATAGCTGCTTTATCCGCACTAGGCAGTCCGGATGATTTAAACACAGAGCATGAGAGTAACCGTCCGTCTTTAGCTATTTTGAAAAGTAAAACAACACGTTTACTTTCATTGCCTTTTGGCGGATCCCAGTTCATTTTAATACGTCTTTGGAGTTCTCTCATGTAAGGACCGAAATCCGGCTCTCTAATTGCATCAATACCTGGTCTGCCGTTAGGATTACCGGGGCCTGGATTTCCAATTCCTCCAGTTCCGCCTCCGCCACCTTTAGCAATTTTGTTACCAGATCCGCCAGTTGGTGCAAGTGAGGGAGCAGGAGCAAGAGAACCTCTTCCGGCAGATGATTGTCCGCCTCCACCGCCGCCTTTAGACGATGCGCCAGAGCCGCTTATTGGACCTGTTGTATATCTACCTGAAGCTGTTCCGCCTTTAGGTACGGGGACAGTGAAGGACGAAGTTGGTTTTGCAAACGGTCTCGGAGTTGTGGGCGGTTTGATAGATGGTCTAGCTGTCGGAGGTACTGGTTTTGCTGCCTGAGATTTCTTTGGTCCCTGAACTGGCTGCGAAACTGTCTTTTTGGGGACAGGAGCTTGAACCTGCTGCGTTACCTGTTTAACTATTTTTTGCAACGGATTTTGCGCCGGCGCAGGTGCAGCTTTTTTAGCAGGTTTTGATGCTGCTTTTGGTGCTCCAGGAGCAGGTGATGGCAGTGAAACTTTCCGCTTTGGATCATGATGACCACCTGCACGTGAATTTATATCAGCACGATAAGGTGTTTTAGGATTAATCGGTGTTTCTTCTTTGTCAACCAGTACAAACTCAATGTCGTTCATTTTAGGTTTTGGTTTATCAAAGATTGTCAAAGTTATACCGAGCATACCGAGAATCAAAACTATTAATGCCCAAATACCTATTGCTGCAGGATGAAGAATTGTCGAAATAAGAATTGATTTTTTAAGACTTATATCTTCATTATCTTTCAAAACCGCAGGAGTAACATAACCTGAAGACTTGACATCTAATTCATTATCATCTATAAAATTATCTGTGTATTTTCCTAGTAATGACATTTTTTATCTAATAATACAGAGTTTTATTTCCGTATTGCTCCCCTATCTTTATCTAATCGCTTTATAATTCTATTTTAAAACAAAAATAAAATTATCACCCGATTTTCTAATAATTGTTATTAAACATTGCGGGATTAACAGTAATCGGCTGGGTAAGTATAAGTTCAATTGCTGAATTTGCAGGTATTTCAACATCATTTCCTTTATCCCATATAGATTTGATAAGTCCGCCGCCTGCACCTACAGCAGTTGCGAGTGCAGTGCCTTTACCAATGTCTCCGCCTGCAAGAGGTGATATTATGACGCCCGCCAATGCACCTGCTCCTGCACCTATTGCTAAATCTTTTGTATAATCTTTTGCAACATCAAGTTTTGTTCCACCGATTAAAACACCAGTATTATCGTTTGTTTTCACAACAGCTGAAATAGGTATCTGAAGTCCATACGGTGTAACTATCTGGGTGAACCTTAAAAGCAATTTACCGTTCATGCTACCATGTTTTGCTTTTGAAACTTCAATGACTGTACCTGTAACCGAACTTCCTGCAGGGGCAATTAAGTTTCCATTATAATAAAAATCAGATCCAAGAGCAACCGTGACTGTTTGACCTACAGTCATATTTGCGGAATTTATAGGGGTTGTAACAACAACAGGAACATTTTGGCCTGCCGGAACGGTTACAACACTCCCTTTCAATGTCTGATTCCCGCTGATTGTCTGTGTTGGATAGTAATTTTCCCTGAAAGACGGAATTTGAGAGTACTGCTGCGCATTATAATTTGGAGCTGCAAATAATACACCTGCAGTGAAAATCATTGTTCCAAAAAGCAAAATTATTTTTTTATCCATAAAATAAATTCTCCTTAGTTAGTACATTGTAATTTATAAATTAACATAAGTCAATCTGTTAAAGTATGTGTAATCCATGCAGGCGCAGTAAGGACTATAATTTCGTTTGCTCCTGCCGGAATAACTGTGTGTGTTCCCATTTTTCTTCCTAAATAGGGACGCATCTGCAGGGTTGTTTTTTTTACGCTCTGCTGACGCTGTGCGATTGCTTTATATTTAACCGGTTCTGAAATTCCCCCGCCAAATACATTGTTGTTTGAACTGTAAAGGTACCCCCGCAAAGGAATTTCAACCCTGTCTGAGTATACCATTTTTGATATTCTGATTTTCATTGCTGCATTGGTTCCGACGACAGGAGCGTTAATTTTTTCTATATAACCGTAAAACTCCGTATCTTTAGGAACGATATTTGTATCATGTAAATATAAATCATTTGTTGCAACAAACTTTACCTTATAACCTTCGGAACATGTTTGGGTAGATATTTCCTGAGTATTCATAACAGGAATAAATGTACCTTCAGGAATAATTATACCATGGTAGTCACGTATATTAATCTGAATATCAGGCAAATCTGCAGCAGATACATATACTGGTATAAAAAGGAATAAAAATAACAACACTAACTTTTTCATAATTACATTATAACAATTTTTTACCTGTTATCAATATAACGATTAAAAGAAATCATTGTTCATTTTTTTTCAGCAGGCGCATCAAGATCATCATAAACCTGATTTATAAGTATAAATTGCTCTCTTTGTAATGGTTTATTCTTTATCGTGTCAACATTAACAGGAGCTCCAGATTGAAGTTTTGGAAGATCAAACGATTTATCGTATCGGGTGTTGGACTTAATATTTTTTAATGTTACCGTTACATCACCATTATTTACTCTTTGATACTCGTTTAATTTAATATTAAACATGGCAGGTAAAAAGTTATTAGCTTTGTAATATTTTATATACACAGGAATATAACCGTCGAAACATAAATCAATATTTTTATTACCCGATTTTAATCGTGCTGTATACATTTTGCATTTTAAACCAATTGTCTCAACTTCCTGATTAGGCTTAATTTTTCTTATAGTATCCTTTTCTATTTCCAAAGATTGTATTTTATCAAACCAAAAAAGGCTATTATCCTTTTGAGATCGCTCTTTTGTCCCTTCATAAGTTATATAATTCTCAAAAAATCTGATATTATCTCCCGATACATCAATAATCGTTTCCCCTTTTGAAAGTGGATTTATCATTATTGCATGTAAATGATCACGATTCTTATACTGTTTTATGGTAATTGTATTGTATACCATTCCCATATGTTTGTATTTTATATCGGCTTCGTAATACAAATTATTTACTTTAGAAAACTTATCCAGCTTGTTTAAAACTGCAGTTTGCGGATCTACAATATCTTTGATAAAATACCCGATTACAGCAAATGCTACAACAAAGATTATCAAAGTTTTTTTTATCATAAAATATTAACTCCCCTTTTTCTGATAGATTATATTATTTAAGGAATTTTATGTCAAGAAACAGGAAAAATGTTACAAATGTAAAAATTCTAAATTAAAACGCAATTTTCAGAAAAAAAAATACTTTATTTAAATATAGTGTAGTTTATAAAGGTAAATAATTGTGTTCAGTGCAGTAGCATCAGGAATATTTGCTTTCAGAAATGCAGACAAAACCAGAAACGGAGAAATCGGAAGAAGTGCCGTTACTGTCGGGCAGACTGCGGGTTTGGTTCAGGAAGCCGCAAAAGGAAGCAGCGTATTCTCAGGACTTGCGCGGAGTACAATAAGCGGATTTTCTAATCTTGCAAAAGATTATAAAGCATTGGATTATACCGGAAAAGCAGTAAAATTCGCCGCAGATAATGTTAACCCGTTAATATGTGCTTCAGGTGTAATTAAAACAGCAATGTCAGATGATAAAGTCGGGACAGGCGTCACTGAAGTGGCTGCCTTAGGTACAATGTTTGCTGGAGAAGGATTAATAAAACTTCATTATGATAAAATTGTAAATTCAGATACAGTTAAACAAACAGGTAAAACACTTGCAAAGGTACCGATAATTAAACAAACTTGTGATTATGTTACAAAACATAAACTCGGAGGCAAAATCGGAGCAATTACAAAAGGACTTGTATTCGTTGGGGGTTCAATGGGTTCATACGCCGTGGGTGAAAAAATAGGAAATGATGCTGCAAGAAGAGTTAAAGCAAATTTGAATATCACGGCCAATAAAAAAATCGACCGAAAGGCTTAATAACATTTAATAAATTATATGTTATAATACACTTGTGAAAAAGATTATACTAATATTTTCAATTTTAGGATTAAGCATTCTATCTGTAAACCCCTGTTTTGCCATAAAAATAGGCTTGCAGACAGACACTGATTATATAGCGATAGGCACATCCGTTAAAGGTACTATTATTGATGCAAACACAAATCACACTATTTGTGATCTGGATAAAATGAAAGGCTATGTAATTAAACCTTATCATAACCTTATGGCAATCCTTTATAAAGGGACTTATTACAAAATTGAATCAGACAATATTGTAATTAAACCGGCCGAACCGGGATTTGTCAGCGCAAAAGGCAAATGGTACCGCGGAATTATTATGATACAAAATAAAAATGGGAAATTAACCGTAATAAATAATGTTTCGCTGGAAGACTACATAAAAGGCGTAGTACCTTCAGAAATGCCTGCAAGCTGGGCAATCGAGGCACATAAAGCACAGGCAATTGCCGCAAGAAGCTATGCACTTGCAAATCTTGGCAAACGGGCAAAATTCGGATATGATCTTAAAGATACTCCAGAAGACCAGGCATATGGCGGAGCCTCAAAAGAAACTCCTGAAACTAATTACGCGGTAGAACAAACTAAAGGAATTGTTTTAACTTATAATATGAAAGTTATTAATGCTTATTATTCTGCATCTGCAGGCGGACAGACAAGCGTCAGCAGCTGGGGAGGAAACCTGCCATATTTGCGATCGGTTCCGTCCTTTGATGAAAATATTAAAAAAAATGGACATGGCGTCGGCATGTCACAACATGGCGCTAATAATCTTGCTAAACAAGGGTATAATGCTTATCAAATCCTCCAATACTTCTATAAAGATGTAAAATTTGCTAGAGTTGATGAAAAATCTTACAATTAGCCAAAAAACTTTGAAATGCTAATTTTTACACATATATATAGCTGAAATTCTATATATATTTTGGATATTTTAAAAAAATTTTTGAAAAACACTTGTCAAATTTAAATAAAATGCTATAATAAAATCTGTCGAAACACAAAGCATGCGGAAGAGAGTGGTTTCTGTTACTGTATGCACAAGGTAAAAGGAGGTTCATAATGAACAAAGAAGAATTAGTAAAAGAAGTATCAAAGAAAGCAAAAGTTTCTCAAAAAGCTACTGCAGACATTATTGCTGCTACTTTAGAAACTATTGAAAAAACTGTTTCAAAAGGTAAAAAAGTTACATTAGTTGGTTTCGGGACATTCGAACCGCGCAAAAGAGCTGCTAGAACAGGAAGAAATCCTCAAACAGGTGCTCCTTTAAAAATTGCGGCTAAAACAGTTCCTGCTTTTTCTGCTGGTAAAAAATTCAAAGAACTTGTAAAATAGGAGCGTAGCAACTCCACCCATAATACTGGTTACGAACTTAAATATTTCAAAAGAACAGAGCTGAAAATCGGCTTTGTTCTTTTATTTTCTTAAAAAAGTTATATATTTACTACCGTATTTTTTCTGCCTTAGTATTTCAAAATTTGAAAAGTCCACATCAGTAACATGCTCAATAATGATAATATTTGATGCAACATCCTTTAGTGCTTCAAAGATTTGTTCATAAATTCCAGAAAAATACGGCGGATCAATATAAATTACATCAAATTTTAAATTCAAACCAGATACAATTTTGATACTGTCACCAGATATTAAATGCATAGGCGACTTAAATTTTTTAAAATTTGATTTAATAACGCTTAACACTTTAGGATGCTTCTCAATTGCATAAACATTAGAAAACCCCCTTGATAAAGCTTCAAGTCCCATAATTCCAGAACCCGCAAACATATCGAGAAAAGAACAGGCTTCAAAATCAATCATTGACTGTAAAGTATTAAAAACACCCATTCTGACTTTTGAAAGTGTAGGTCTTGTAATATGCGGATCAGGGGCATTAACTTTCATCCCTTTATATTTGCCGGCTGTAATATTCATATTACTATTTTACAATGAATAAAATTTGATGTATATTTATAATGTATAGATTTTTACGGGGAAAATATGGAAAATCAAGAAAATAAAACAGAGGTAATAGTTGTAGGCGGAGGGCCTGCGGGAATTGCTTGTGCAATTACAATAGCACGCGCAGGCAAACAGGTTATATTAATTGAACGTGGCAAATTTTCCGGAAGTAAAAATGTCTTCGGCGGAGCAATTTACACAAAACCTACCCGTGAGATTTTTCCGGAGTTTGAAAAATCAGCTCCACTTGAAAGAAAAAATATTGAACACAAATTTGCACTTTTAGGTCAAGACGATGCTACTGTAATTTCTTACAAAAAGAAAAATGAAATTCCAGAAAGTTATACTGTAATAAGAGGTAAATTCGACCGCTGGATGGCTGAAGAGGCTAAAAAAGAAGGGGTTATTATTGTTGAAGAAACAGTTGTCAGGGAATTAATTGTTAGTGACGGTTTTGTAAAAGGTGTAAGAACAGAGTTAGAGGATTATTACGCTAATATTGTCGTCTTGGCAGACGGTGTAAATTCTCTGCTTGCAAAACAAATTGGCTTCAGAGGCAAGCTTTCACCGGAAGATGTTGCTCTGAGCGTTAAAGAAGTCATAAAACTTCCACCTCAAACAATTAATGACAGATTTCATGTCAATGACGATGAAGGATGTATTTACGAGATTTTCGGTGGTCCAATGCTTGGAATGCTGGGACTCGGATTTATGTATACAAACAAAAATTCAGTAAGTATAGGACTCGGAGTCACTTTAAGCGAATTAGTTGAAAAGGGGTTGAAACCATATGCCCTTTTGGATAAACTTAAACAACACCCGGAAATTGCACCGCTTATAAAAGACGGAGAACTTCTTGAATATTCTGCACATTTAATTCCTGAAGGAGGATATAAAAAAATTCCTCTTCTTTTCGGAGCAGGTGTTATGGTAGTTGGAGATGCCGCAATGCTTGTAAACAATTTGCACTGGGAAGGAACAAATCTTGCAATGATATCAGGTAAAATTGCTGGTGAAACTGCTGTAATCGCACTGGGTAAACAGGATTTTTCGGAAAATGCTCTCTCACATTATCAGGAAGAACTTGAAAATTCGTTTATTATTCAAGATTTGAGGACTTATAAAGATCTGATGGGCGGAGTAGGCGAAAGAGCAGAGGAATTTTTAGGTTATTACCCGAAAAAAATTAACGCTTTCTTTGAAATGTTCACGACAGTTGACAGCGTCCCGAAAAGACAAAAATATCGTAAATTTATTAAAAGCATTTTTACTGATAGAAAAATCACTGAACTATTCAAAGACGCATTAACCGCACTAAAATTATTATGGAGTATTATTATAAAATGAATGAACTTGAAGATAAATTATACACGGTAAAATATACACCGGACAACGTATCACACCTTCAACCTGTACAGGAATGCTGCAAAATTTGTAAATCCAAAATCTGTTCAGTAATCTGTCCTGCAGGGGTTTATGAATGGGATGAAGATAAACAAAAACTTATTGTAAATTACGAAAATTGCCTTGAATGCGGCGCATGCAGAATTGCCTGCGAAAGCAGTTCGATTGGTTGGGAATATCCTAAAGGTACAAAAGGTGTTACTTTTAAACAGGGCTAAAATAATTAAATTGTGAATAATTTTACTAATTTTATAAAACTTGATTTTTTCAACTAAACCATTAAAATAAAAAGTATGAAAAAATTTTTATCTTTGACATTTATATTACTGACAGGACTTTGTGTTCTGGCAGAAGGAACAGATTACAAACAAATATACAGGGAACTTGAAGTTCCAGATTTTTCATATATTCATAATATAGACCCGGGAGAAATGTACGATACACAATATACTTCATGGTCTCCTTACCCTCTTTTCAGACTTACATCCCCTCTTTATTTCAAAAACATAACAATAGACCCCGGATACTATCTTTTAACACCGAGGGAACACGAAGGTAACTGGTATATTTTGTTCAAAGAACAGGGAAAAGTAAAATATATAATACCAGCTTACAACAGAGAAATCGTACCTATGGGATTTTATGACGAGAATTTACCTAAAGCGAAATTAACTCCGTCACAAAAATTCCATATAAAATTCCTTGACTTTGTCGGCAAATATGTCAGAAGCTCTCAACGAAAACCCGCACCCGACACCTTTTTAGAAACAACTGATCTCGAAAATAATTTTATTTCAATTGTAATTTACTGGGGTAATTACAGATATTATATGATATTGCGAACAATAAGACTTTAAAAAAAATCGTAACATTTACTGTTACGACAAAGAGTATATATATGTTTTTATAATCGAAATGTCTTTTTTTAATCTGTAAGCGAATTTTTCTTTTTTTGTTTAATAAGCTCAAACATTGTACTATCGGTACATTCATATAGCGATTTAAGGTTTGGAATAGTAGAAGTTTTAAAATTATTATACGTTAATGTAATTATTGAGAACTTTTTCCTCACTATTAAAATCCCTTCTTATTTCATCACTTATAATCTGAACGCATTTACTCCAGGTAAATAATTTTGCTCTCTCAAGTCCCTTTCTTACACATTCGGCTCTAAAATCTCTATCATAATACATTTTTTCCATTGCTTTTATCATTTCGTCATCAGAGTGCGGGTTTATTTGAATTCCGCAATCTGCTATAACTTCCGGTAAAGATGTAGTATTTGAACAAATTACAGGAAGACCACACTTCATTGCTTCTAAAACTGGAATACCAAACCCCTCGTATAATGACGGAAATACAAACATCTCAGCCCCGCTGTATAACGCCGACATATCCTCGTCATCAACATAGCCTATACGGACAATTTTATCTTTTAAATCACCAAAATTTTCTATACTCTTGTTAAGTACTCCCTCAAAATCTTTAAAGTGACTGCCGCCGAGAACAAAAATGAAATCATCAAGATGATTTTTTTGGGTAAATGTGATAAAATTTTTTATTGCAAATATTAAATTCTTCCTCGGATCAAGATTACTAAGACTGAAAATGTATTTTTTGTCAGTCGGAATTTTATACTTCCTTTTTATCTGGTTGATATAATTTGATGACTCTATTCTGAAATATGGTTTTCCGGTAGACAGAGGAATAACTTTTATATTTGCAGGATTAATTTTCGGTACATACTCAATAAAATCCTGTTTTGTATATAAAGAATTTGCAAAGTACGTATCTGTTTTGTTAATCGATTTTACTAATTTATAGTACCAATCATTAGGTTTTCTTTTCAGAAATCCTTTTATAAGGGGGATAGTATCATGAAGTATAACATATTTTTTTATATTTTTTTTATTTGCAATAAAGAACGGAACAGCTTTTACCGGCGAAAAGTATACATCAATTTTATCAGGATTAAAGGTAAAATTGTAATATAACATATTTAATCTTTTTAAAATTGAAATTAATATCCCGGCTATAAATATTACTATTTTATTATTGTTATTAGCTTTATGTTTATTTTTAATATCAGATAAAATAGATATTAAATGATCTAAATCTGAATTGATAAAGATTTTACAGTCTTTAAATTCAGGACATTCGCTTAATACCTTTTTTAATATATATGAATTTTCAGCATATAAACTAATATCAAATTCTTTGCGTTTGAGAAATCCCAAAAGAACATTATATGCAACGAAAAATAATCCGCTCCTCAAGGATGTGTTTTCAAAAATATTACATATAAATGTCGCATCGTACAACATATTTATTTTTTTCATCAATTTATATTTCCATTATTTAATACGTTTCGCATTTAAAGGTATATTTTTATTTAAAAATTCCTGTTTAACAATAATAAATTAACATTAAATATTAAAATTGTCAATCTGACTTGATATTTTATGGGATTAATTCAAAGGTCAGTATATTTTAGAATGAAAGAACGGAGTAACTTAATGGACACTTTACAATTATTTGGCAAAAGGTTAAAAGAACTTAGGAAAAACAAGAAATACACTCAGGAGCAACTTGCGGAACTTATAGGACTTGATCCTAAGCAGATTTGCAGAATTGAAAACGGTGTTTGTTTCACTACATTTGATACTCTGCAAAAAATTTCTGATATTTTTAATGTTGAAATTTATGATTTATTTTACTCAAGTCATAAAAAATCACGTAAAGAACTTATCAAAGAAATAAATAACTTATTTGCCAATGCTTCAGATGAAAAGCTTGAGCTAATTTACAAGCTTGTGAAAGCAGTTATCTGTTAATTATTCGTTCCGTCATCAACATCTTCTTCTTTTTTTATACTGTCAACAACCATCTTTGCCATTTCTCTGGCAATAATATGTTGAGTAGCAGCAGGACAATTTTGAAGCATATTCATTGCAGTTCTCAATGTACTGTCGATATCATACCAGCGACCTTTACGGTTATCGTCAAGTCCTGAACCGACAGCATTAATAATATCCTCAACTGCTTCAAATCTCTCATCTTCAATATTGTGCTCAATGATAATTTTAATCAGATTTAAAGCAATTCGGATTTGAGTTTCATCATCGGATTTTTCAAGAGTTTCAACAGCCTGAGACAGAACAGGGTCTTTATCGTACCACCTTCTGTGCTGATTTGTGTATTCTTCTTTCATATACCGTCTCCATACAAATAGATTTACTCGTATATTATGAAACTTTTTCACGAATATGTCAAGATTTTTGACGCTTAAATTCAAATTTATAGCCAAATGGCTAATATTTTTATACGTCTAAAACATTACTGATTCACACATAATAGTACGTAATAACATAATACTTTGAAAATTTTGTTGTTTTATTGTAGAATTCTATTTACAGTAATAAGGAGAAAAATTATGTTGAGCGGACCGTTTTTAGACAGAAACTGGATAGGGCAAAACCCTGATTATAATTCATCAGATATAGTAATGCTCGGACTTCCGTTCGACGGAACAGTCTCATACCGTTCGGGATCAAGATTTGCGCCTGAGCAGATAAGACTTGCAAGCTGGGGGCTTGAGGATTATTCGCCGCGTTTTGACAGACATCTTGAAGATGTGAATTTTCATGATGCAGGGGATTTGGAATTTCCGCTTGGAAACACTTACAAATCTCTTGATTTAATTGAAAAAAATGTTGAAGAAATTTATAGAGACGGAAAAAGAGTTTTCGCAATAGGCGGGGAACATCTTGTGACACTGCCGGAGATTAAGGCTGTTTCAAAGTTTTATAAGGATTTTGCGGTAGTGCATTTTGATGCACATACGGATTTGAGAGAAGAATATCTCGGCGAAGAAATGTCGCATTCCGCAGTAATCCGCCACGTTTTAAAAATTATCGGGCCCGAAAATATTAAACAAATCGGTATCCGTTCAGGCATGAAAGAGGAATGGGAGTTTATGAAAGAGCATAATACACTTATTTCTAAATACTCTGAACTCGATGTTCTCAAGGGTAAAAAGATTTTTGTAACAGTTGACTTAGATGTTCTTGATCCTTCGGTAATGCCCGGAACCGGAACCCCTGAAAGCGGAGGAATGCAGTTTAACGAGCTAATCGGGTGGTTTGAATATTTGAAAAATTTTGATATAATAGGTGCTGATGTAGTTGAACTTGCGCCTGATTATGATGCTTCTGGAGTTTCAACTGCGGTTGCAACCAAGGTAATTCGTGAACTTTTAATGGTAATGTAATGGTATTAAACAGAATAAATTTTTTAAAAGATGAGATAAACAAAGCAAATTACAAATATTACGTTGAAGATAACCCTTCAATAAGCGATTTTGAGTATGACAAAATGTTTGCGGAACTCAAAAAACTTGAGAGTGAAAATCCGTTGTTTGTCACACCTGACAGCCCGACACAGAGAGTAGGTTCTGTAAGTGAAAAATTTTTCCCGCATAAACATAAATATCGTTTGTACAGTCTCGATAATACCTATGAATATGAGGATTTAGAGGACTGGTATAAAAAAATAACAAAAGAATACGGAGAACAGGAGCTTGTCTGCGAACTTAAAATTGACGGACTTGCAATGGCTCTTACTTATGAAAACGGAATATTTGTACGCGGAGTTACAAGAGGAGACGGGATTACAGGAGAAGATATTACAAATAACCTTAAAACTATTAAGGCAATTCCTTTAAAACTTTTTGAACCCGTAAGCGTTGAAGTCAGAGGCGAAGTTTATATGCCGAAAGAATCTTTTGAAAAACTAAATGAAGAAAATCTTAAAAACGGAGAAAAACTTTTTGCAAACCCGAGAAATGCCGCTGCAGGATCTATAAGACAGTTAGACAGTTCAGTTACGGCAAAAAGAGATCTTTCCATGTTTTGTTATACTGCAATCTTTACAGGTGATATTAAAAATCCGCCAAAAACACATTATGAAAGCATAATGTATCTGAAAAAACTCGGTTTTAAGGTTAACCCTAATATCAGGCTCTGCAAAAATGCTCAAGAAGCCGTTCAATACTGTAAAGAATGGGATGAAAAACGTTTCGGACTTGATTACGCAACAGACGGAGTTGTAATTAAGGTTAATAACCTTCTTGTCCAGCAGGAAATGGGATTTACTTCCCGTGCGCCAAAATGGGCAACGGCTTTTAAATTTCCGCCGGAAGAAGTTACGACAAAACTTTTGTCGGTTGAAGAAAGCGTTGGCAAAACAGGTGCAATAACACCGATTGCAATTCTTGAACCCGTTCAGCTCGGCGGCAGCACTGTTTCACGTGCAAGCCTTCATAATTTCGATGAAGTCGGAAGGCTTGATGTAAGAATAGGCGACAGGGTTTATATTAAAAAAGCGGCTGAAATTATTCCGAAAGTTGTTAAAGTTATTGAAGATGAAGAACATTACAGGCTTTCTCCGTACACTCCGCCTGAAAAATGCCCCTCCTGCGGCAGTGAACTTCATATCCACGAAGGAGAAGTTAATCTTTACTGCGACAACCCTGACTGCCCTGCCAAACGCTGTGCAAAAATTGAATACTGGGTTTCAAAAGACGCTATGGATATAGATAAAATTGGTCCATCAATTATTGACCAGCTCTATAACAGAGGGTTTGTAAAAACTCCGGTGGATTTATACAAACTTTCCATGCAGGATTTTATGCAGCTTGATCTGGTTAAGGAAAAATCTGCTTTTAATATGTATAACGCAATTCTGGATAGCAAAAATAGACCTTTGTCCCGTCTTTTGACCGCTTTTACAATAAAAAATGTAGGCAAAGAAACAGCAGGAGTGCTCGCACAGGAATTCGGCACACTTGAAAATCTTATGAATGCCTCTGTGGAAGATTTGTCAAAAGTTGAGGGTATAGGCGAAATTATTGCGCAGGATATTTATGAATTTTTTAGGAAACCTGAAAATATTGAGATGATAAATGAATTAAAGTCTCTAGGCGTTGAGCCTGCCCCGCCTGTTGCAAATATTTCTGATGAATTCAAGGGTAAAACTTTTGTTCTGACAGGAACATTACAAAGTATGACGCGTGATGAAGCTTCCGAAAAAATTAAGCAGATGGGCGGTAAAACTTCATCTTCAGTCTCAAAAAACACTTCTTTTGTGGTTGCCGGAGAAAATGCCGGATCCAAATTAGACAAAGCTCAAAAATTAGGTGTTATAATATTGACAGAAAATGATTTTCTTAACATGATAAATTAGAAAGTAGGATTTATGAGAAGAAAAACAAAAATTATACAAATATCTGGAATACGCGGACTTTGTTTTGCACTTTTTACGTTTAGCTGTCTTGCAGCAGGTTTTGTTGCTTTTCCGGCAATTGTAGCTATGCATATATGGAATTTCGCCGCAGAATTTATTGCAATGCCCATAATAAATTTCTGGCAGGGACTTATGCTCTGGACGATTGTTGCAATTACAGGATTTATTATAAACGACAGAAAAAAATTCCTTGTAGCATTTAAAACACCCGACAAACTAACCGATCAAGAGGTTAAATCAATTCTTGAACACGCGAAAATGCACTCACAAGGCCGGTTCTTGAATTCTATGATTTTGAAATCAGGGGATATGAAGCCTGTTGAAAAAGTTGATAAATCTGAAGAAAAATCAGAAAAAGAAAAGGAGAATGTATGAAAAAAGTTATACTGTCAATTACTGCTTTGAGTTTAATTCTGGTGTGTGCGGCTTTGTCCACACCTGCCGTTGCAGAAGCTGTTGAAAGAGGTTTTGTATCCGTCAGCACATCTGCTAACACAGAAATTACACCTGATGTTGCAGATATTTCAATAGCTGTTCAAACTTACGATAGCAAATCACTGCAAAAAGCTACAACCGAAAATAAAGAAATCTCAGAAAAAGTTATTGCAGCTCTGAAAAGTATGATAAATCCCGCAAACGGTGACTATGTTAAAACTATAAATTACAGCGCATCTCCGCTTTATACATATTCAGGAAACAAAAGAAATCTTGACAAATATCAGGTATCTAATACTGTAGTTATTCATACAAAATCTATAGATAAAGTTGGTTCAATGATCGACAAAGCAATATCTCTCGGTGCTACAAATGTCGATAATCTTGCGTTGTCCGTTTCAAAATACGATGACGAATGCAACGAGCTGCTTGTAAAAGCTACGCAAAAAGCAAGAAGCAGAGCTGATTTGCTTGCAAAATCCGCTTCTACAGCTGTTACAGGGGTTCGTTCTTTGAATGTAAGCTGCAGTGCTAACAATTCTATAACTCCTCAATACCGTATGCTTGCCGCAAATATCGGCGGTGCTGATATGGCAGAAGCAAAATCCGCTTCAACATCTATTGAAAAAGGAATTGTAAAAATTTACGCGACTGTGAACGCAACCTTCTTTGTTAAATAGGAGTGTAGCCGCTCTACTCGAGACACAGGTTATGCAATGAAGCTGTTGGATCCTAACTAAAGAAGGAGCGTGCCTCCCCCCCCCCTCCATAACAGCTTACGACTTTGCATGAGGGAAACGGTATTAAAAGTATTAATAAAATACTTTTAATACCGTTTTAACTAATAATGCACTCGGGTATTATATCATCCTGAACTTGTTTCAGGATTTAAATACTTACTCCTCACACCTGTTTTGGTTGAAAGGTTTTCATCAATGCCAGAGTCATATACATTAATGTGACAGTTTTAAAAATACAACACCGGTAATAATAAAAATAACGCCTAAAAGCCGCATTAAATTAAGTGTGTCATGAAAGAATAGAACTCCTATTAAAAAAGTACACGAAGCACCAATACCTGTCCAAACAGCATAAGCTGTACCGACAGGTATTTGCTTTTGCGCAAAATACAAAAACAATCCGCTTAAAGTCATTGCCACAATTGCAAAAATTATCCACCATATTTTATTATTCTCACCGCCGGCTGCCATCTTTAGGCCAACAGGCCATCCAGTTTCAAAAGCTGCTGCTATTAATAAATAAATCCATTCCATTTTCTTTCCTTTCTTTTAATTTGCTAAAAAGCCAGAGAGATGTTTAATCTCCCTGGCTTTTATCCATCCGTGTACACTTTATAAAGTAGTGTGTTTCTCTCGGACCAGCCGGCGAAACCGCGGAACCCTAGAAACTTTTAATATTAATATTAAATTAAACGGCGGCAACGGGAATTGAACCCGTGTCAACAGAATGAGAATCTGCTATCCTAACCTCTAGACGATGCCGCTATGGTTTATAAAATTTATAATATTATTTTACATCAAAAAAAATTATTGGCACTGTTTATTTATACATAAATCTTCACAGAGAATAATTGGGATTTCTTCACCGGCTTTTGCACATTCAGAAAAAAATTTACAGTCAAATGCAATTTTAAAAACATTCCCTTTACAAATTATATTTCTTAAATTTGTTATGGTAACGTTGTTACTTAATGCTCCTTTTTCACAAAACATATGCTCCTGCCCGACAATCTGTTCTTCACATCCGCAATTTTGGGCATAAACAGACACTCCAACTAACAATATAAAAAATAATATAAATACTTTTTTCATAACAAAAATATAATTAAACAATTTATAAATTATTTCCATTACCCGCATATCTATAAATATTTCGGATATTTAATGCCATAAAAGGCAATATCAAAAATTAATATTTTATCAAATTATATTCTTTAAAAGGAGGAATTATGACAAAACCGTTTTTAGATAATATTACACAAACATTCATCGACAATATTGAATCAAGAGAAGGTAAACCGCTCTATGAAATTACATCAGAACAAGCAAGGGAATTTTTAAGCGATTTACAAAAAGAATTCTATTCGCCTATACAGGCCAAAACAGAAGACATAAACATTTTTTGTCCCGTTTCGGGTGATATAAGTGTAAGGCTTGTACGACCCGAAAATTATACGGATGAAAAAGTGCCTCTGATAATTTACTGCCACGGCGGAGGCTGGGTTATGGGCGATGCTGATGCTTTCGATATGACTGTAAGAACCATTGCCAATCATACTAATTCGGTTGTAGGGTTTATAAATTATCCGCGTTCACCTGAATTTCAATATCCTGATGCTTTAAATCAAATTTACGATGCAATAAAATATTTTGCGCAGAACGGAAGCGATTACAATATAGATACAGAGCGTATTGCAATAGCGGGCGACAGTGCAGGCGGGAATATGGCAGCTTCCGCAGTAATTAAGATAAAAAAAGAAGGCGGACCAAAACTTCGTTTTCAGGCGCTTATTTATCCCGTAACCGATGCCGAGATGAATACAGAATCATATAAAGAATTTAAAAACGGCCCGTGGCTCAGTAAAAAAGCAATGGAATATTTCTGGGACAGTTATGTTCCTGAAAAAAATAAGCGCAAAGAAATTTACGTATCGCCTCTTAAAGCGGAAATAGAAGATTTATACGGTCTTCCGCCTGCGTTAATAATCACTGCGGAGAATGATGTCTTGAGAGACGAAGGGGAAGCTTATGCAAGAAAATTGATAGAAGCAGGTGTAGATACAGCGTGTGTAAGAATTAATAACACATGCCATGATTTTATACTTTTAAATGCATTAAGAGAAAGCAAAGCAACAAAAGCTGGATATAAGCTCATTTGCAAGTTCTTAAAACATGCATTGTACGATTAATAAATCGTAAAAATCCCCGCATTTTATAATGCGGGGATTAACTTTATATAAATTGTCTAGTCCTTCTTAACCGATGCACTGATTCTATTCAGAAATTCTTCCCTGCTCATTTTAAGACCGGCAGGAATGTAATCATAAAAATGATATTCGTCATTTAAATATCTTTTTGCTTTTTCTTCGGTTACACCTCCGTGTTGAGTCCACAAATCAAATGCTGTACGGCGAAATTCCAAAGCCTTTTCATCGCCAACATAAACTCTGCCAATATAACCTGATGCATTTCCCATTTTTTTAATTTGGAATAAATCTTCCAATCTCCCCAAAGAATAATTATCAAATTCAGGATTTTCTTTTAGCATTTTTAATAATGTAATATAATCATCATTATTTTTAAAAGTTCCTTCATCAATTTTCAGAATAAAATCATGATTTATCAGTTTTCGATACTGCGGATTTTCTTTTCCAAACTTTATAAACTGTTCTGCCATTTCCAAATTGTTAGGAAAGAATGCATTGGATAAGGTGTCTAAATCTTCCGGATTATATTTTTTAAGTATATCAAAATATTTTTCAAAGAATTTTGAACGCATTTCTGCAGGTATACTGTCTATCAAGTCGCGGGATAATTCAAGAGCGTCAAAATTTTGCGGAACATGCTGTTTTAGAGCATCAAAATATTTGTCAGCTAATTGCGGGAGCATTTCATCCGGCGCATTTTCTATAAATTCTCTGCACAAAAGAACCTGATCATTTGTATTAAGATTTGCAAGGAATGTATCAAAATTTACGGATTTATAATCCAGAGTTTTTCCTGTCAATTTATTGTATGAATTTCTGACAGCTTCATCAAGTTTTACGGGAGGATTTCCCATAACTATTCTATATACATCAGGCTTTTCCCATATTGAATCAAGAGCTTTTTTGGCATAAAATTCATCCATGCCGGATTGTAAATCAAAATCAAAAGAAAGCCTTAAATACTGTTTTCGGGTATCACTAAACATCTTATTACTATCATCAGGTCTAAGATTATCTATTGCATAAGTATAAGAACGCTGATACATGCTGCCATCATGTTTTAAACCGCTGTTTACAAGTGATTTCATCAGTTTTAATCCTTCTTGCTCGGCAGTTGAAGAAGATGTGAATGATAAATTATGAGCACTATTAAGAAGTTTTATGACAACAGGAGCTTCAAATTTTGGATTTTCTTTCGCAAAATTCAAAAGAAAACGTCCATATTGTTCGATATATTTTTCCGGCATCCAGTCAATGATTTCAAAAAGATTTTGTTCTTCATAACCTGATAATTTTTCAGGCAAGGCATCCTGAACTTTTTTAAGTCCGTTTACATAATCTTCAAAGTAGTAAATTCTTTCAGACTCCGGTAAATGCAAAATCTCAGATTCAGTCTCAGATAAAATTTTGCGAATTTCTTCTTCACTCATTTTTGGATCTAAAGATTGTAAATTGCTTTTTATCAAATCCCCGCCTTTTAATTCCGGTTTAGGCGGTTCAACAGGTATTTCCTCCTGTTTGGGAGGTTCTACAGGTGCCTCTTCTTCAACAGGCTTTTTCATTTCAGGTTCTTTAACTTCCGGCTCTTTCCCTGGAACTGAACCCGCTTTTTCTCCAGGCGAATCCGGTTTCGGTGTTTGAATGTCATCAGTTTTCCCCCCCCGCAGAAGCTGCATCCTCCGCTATTTGACCTGCTTTACGTTCGCCGCCTTGAACTGCGTCTGAACCTTTTTTGGTTATATCTTCTCCAACCTCTTTAGCTTTGCGCCACCAGTTATTTTTATGACCGATTATACCCATAGCAATTACACCGGCAAGAGCTGCGGCGCCTATCATATATTTTGCTGCTTTTGATTTTTCCGTGTCCTCTACAGGTGTTTCTCTTTCTATATCTTCTTTTTTATTATTATCTGCAATTTTTTGCGGTTGTTCCACTCCTCTGAATGATATTTTCTCAATTGACATAAATTTTTCATCCTTTCAATTTTCTCCCTTTAATTTTATTAAAACAAAAAGACAAAAAAATTTGCTAAAGACGCTATACATCCTATCCTATCCTATAAGGATTATAGCAAGGGAATTCGGACTTTTTAAAAAATACTTTACATTTTGTTACATATTATGTATAAACTTAATAACTCTACAAAAAAATAAAGGCTGAACTAAAATAATTCAGCCTATTTTTATAAAAAATCATTTTCTCCGGTTTATTTTGCAGAAGCGCCTGATTTTTCAATAATTTCTTTTTCGATATTAGCAGGAACTTGTTCATAGTGATTAAATTCCATAGAGAATGTACCGCGTCCCTGAGTGTTTGATCTCAAATCAGTAGCGTAACCGAACATATTAGCAAGAGGAACGATTGCTCTTACAATAACATTTCCGGTGTTTCCAACAGGTTCTTGACCTTCAACACGTCCGCGTCTTCTTGAAATGTCGCCGATAATTGTTCCTGTGAATTCATCAGGAATTTCAATTTCAACTTTCATCATCGGTTCAAGAATGCAAGGCTGAGCTTTGCGGCAGCCTTCTTTGATTGCCATAGAACCTGCGATTTTAAATGCCATTTCAGAAGAGTCAACTTCGTGGTAAGAACCGTCGTAAAGTTCAACTTTAACGTCAATCATCGGGAATCCGGCAAGAATACCGCCTTCTAAAGCTTCTTCCATACCTTTTCTTGCTGGTTCAATGTATTCTCTGGGGATAGCACCTCCGACAATTTTGTTTTCAAATACAAATCCGGCATTTTCTTCTGCAGGAGAAATTTTAATTTTAACGTGTCCGTACTGCCCTTTACCACCTGACTGACGGATGAATTTAGAATCCTGATCGGCAGTTCCGCGGATTGTTTCTCTGTATGCAACCTGAGGTTTACCGATATTCGCTTCAACTTTGAATTCTCTTAACATACGGTCAACGATGATGTCAAGGTGAAGTTCGCCCATACCTGAAATAATAGTCTGACCTGTTTCAGTGTCAGATTTTACACGGAATGACGGATCTTCCTCCGCAAGTTTTTGAAGCGCAACTCCCATTTTATCCTGGTCAGCTTTTGTTTTCGGTTCAATAGCAACCGAAATAACAGGTTCAGGGAAAGTCATTCTTTCTAAGATAATCGGAGCTTTTTCATCACAAAGAGTATCACCAGTTGTAGTATCTTTCAAACCAACAGCAGCACAGATATCGCCAGCATAAACTTCCTGTTCTTCAAGACGCTGATCTGCATACATACGAACAAGTCTTGCAATACGTTCTTTTTTGCCGTTTGTAGCATTAAGAACATAAGAGCCTGAAGTGATTACGCCTGAATAAACTCTCAAGAAAGTTAAACGGCCTACATAAGGGTCTGTCATAACTTTGAAAGCAAGAGCCGAGAAAGGTTCAGAATCAGATGAATGTCTTTCTGTTTTTGTACCATCTTCAAGTTCACCTTCGATTGCTTTAACGTCAACAGGTGATGGCATATAGTCAACTACGTTGTTCAACAATAACTGGACACCCTTGTTTTTGAAAGCAGTACCGCAGCAAACAGGAACTATTTTGTTTTCACAAACAGCTTTTCTCAAACCTTTTTTTAATTCTTCAACAGTAATTGAATCCGGATCTTCAAAATATTTTTCCATCAATGCATCGTCTTCAGAAGCGATTGCTTCCACCATAGCATCTCTGTATTCTTTTGCTTTATCTGCCATGTCAGCAGGAATATCTTCTTCTCTGATATCAGTTCCCAAATCGTTTGTATAAATTTCGGCTTTCATTGTCATAAGGTCAATCAAACCTGTAAATTTATCTTCAGCTCCGATAGGCAGCTGGATAGGAACAGCGTTAGCACCAAGTCTGTTTTTAATCTGGTCAACAACTCTATAGAAGTCTGCACCGGTTCTGTCCATTTTGTTAACGAAAACCATTCTCGGAACTTCGTATCTGTTAGCCTGTCTCCAAACAGTTTCTGATTGAGATTGAACACCGCCAACAGCACAGAATACAGCAACAACACCGTCTAATACACGTAGAGATCTTTCAACTTCGATTGTAAAGTCAACGTGGCCCGGGGTGTCAATAATGTTAATCTGGTGTCCTTTCCATTC
>CALVCJ010000023.1 GCA_944326015.1 Candidatus Gastranaerophilales bacterium | reverse complement strand
GTTTGAGTATGTAAAAAACTGTATCTTCATATTTCCCCTTATTTTTTTCATACTAAAACACAAATAAAAAATAAGTTACTATATAAATTTAGATTTTTACAAATTGTTACATAGTTTACAACAAAAATTTTTGAGTTGATCTAGGAGTTCTTCAAAATCATCATCGGTTATTTTTAATTAATGGAAGATGTGAGCTGTTCGGATATTTGTAAAATCATCCGGCAACTGTTTCTTTTTAGTTTTCTGGTTTACCTTAACGGCCGCATGTTTTCGTTTTTTTTGAGCCAAATCAAGAAGTTTTGAACCAACTGCTTTAATTTCAATAGGGTATCATTATAACAAGAAACATTTATTGCCAGGAGCACGCCAACATAAATCAGAATTTGCATACTATGTCGCTTAAAAAATTTGTAAAGATGATTTATCTTTTTGTACAGATAGACATGGGTATAAAAATTTGGATTTGTAGTTTTTAAATCTCGAAAAAATCTTTTAATAAAATAGAAGTCAAAACCCCTACATATATCCTTAATTCAAAGGTTCCTGAAATCATCCAAGGAATTCGGTGGTAATGACTTCTTCTATACATATATTATTTACTATAACCTTTTATTTATCAAGTGTTATAAAAAATAAAACAGGACATGCGTCCATGTCCCGTATTTGATTAACCCCAATTCAGAAATAAATTATTCCTCATATTGAAAAATTATTACATCCATATTTTCGTATTTGGCTTTCCAATTCTGAATAGTTTGCAACAGTTTTATCCCATTTGTGTCAGCGTATTCATTCCAAACAATAAAGGCTGATGACGGATTACAAACATTATATGAATCAAGTATATTCAATTTCAGAAAGCTGAGATTTTCATCGCGGATTTTTTCTTCAAATATAACCGATTTTTGTTTGTATTCGGGCATTTTCTCATCATCAAACGGTGCTTCAAATGTAATTAGGGCGATAACCTCAACGGCTTCAAAAGATAATTTAAAATTATCCACTTCTGTAAAATCATCATCAATACTGTCAATACATTCACGAAGCCGCAATGCTGTTTCCCTGATGCCTAAAGGTTGTGCAAAAACTCGCTTAAATTCGTTGTTTAGCATTTTGATTGATAGTTCTTCTTCTGATTTTTTCATATTTTTTCTCCTTTATTTAATATAAATTTTAATTTCGCGAGAGAGTTTTTTGAAAAAATACAGAAATTTTGAAAACATAATAATGGTTGTGGGTTGTGGTAATAGTCGATAATACGCAGATAATAAAAATACTTGAAACACATATTATATTTGGTTCTAAGGCTAATTATAATTTTTTTAATTATATTTTTATACTTTAGTATATACTTAAATTTATTATATTTCTTCGGCTTCTTCATCAGTTTTTGTTTCATGACCAAACATATACCTTCCGCCAAATGTAGCTGCAATACCGTTTCTGCCGCCGTTGCGGAGCATAATTTGCCCGTACGCTGTAAATCTGTCGCCAAACACTCTTTGGATTCCCAGACCGTAGCTGAAATACGGTTTAACACTAAGTTCTGGAAGGTAGGCAGTATTTGCTGTTACGTTTGTTTCATCCATTATATTCCAATGCATACCAAATGCCGCATAAGGCTGTCAGCCGTTTTTGGTATTCATGATAAATTTGACATTAGGCGTTATTTGTAGTGCGTGTAAAGGATCTGAATTTATCTTAACCCCTCCACCATTAGTGTAATCAAAAGCATTTACGAAAGTATAGCTGAGCATAAGGTTTGGCTGAATTATAAATCTGCCGTCTTTGAATTCAAAGTTATAACCTGTTTTGTTTGCAAAACCTGCCATAAGCATAGGAAAATTTTCACTGCCATACATTGTACTTGCATCGGCTACATTCATACCAACACCCGCAGTTAAGCCGGTAAAGAAGTTTCCTTTATAAAATGTTGCTGTACCGCCAAGTGTTCCGCCGTTCTGGTAGATTGAATTTCCGGAATAACTTTGATGCGACCCCTGATAAGCTATATAAGGGCTTACGACACCGTAGAAACCTCCTTTTGTTTTAAACATTTCAGTGTCACCGCCGATGAATGTGCCGTAAGAAAAGTTATCCACTTTTGGACCATTCTTTAAGCCAACACTGTCATAAGCTGCAAACGGTTTTACCCATATTCCTTTTGAATTCATCTCATTTGATTTATATGACAAGCCTGTTGTATCAGTTATTGCATAACGGTTTTCTTTTTGTTCGGCAAGTCTTATTGTGGAAGGTTTAAGCATGTACATATCCATATGCGTAAAAGCATTGTTATACGTATCAAGCATTGCCATATACCCGCCGAGTTGTGATGCAACAGGAGAAGCCATTACAGCAGGGTTATATGAATTGTAGCTGTTATCCGGTACAGGATTAGGATTATCCGGAGTCGGTGGTACGACTCCGGGTCTTGTAAAGGTGAAATTTCCTGTATCTTTTTCGTAGGCTACATTGTATTTATAGATGGGTGAATAAGCTACTTCGGATATTGAAGTTGTTACGTTGTTTCTTAATCCTTCATCTGCAAACAGTATATCTGTTTTATAGCGGTCTGTACTTGTCAGTAAATTCATATTGCTGACATTTACACTATTATCTCCTAGATTGTAGCTGTCTGCAGTGAGTCTGTCCATAGATTTGTTTGCTAAATCTACATCTACAGACATATTAAGATTGTCATTCAGAGTAAAGTTATTGAGATGCATTGTACCGACTGCATTATTTGCCATGTTAAGGTTTGAGGCAGAATTCACCGTCATATTATTTCCGTCAAACAAATCGTCCGAAGATACATTCACATTCGCCCGCTCCATCATTATGTCAAGTGCAGACACTTTCTTTTCAAAATTTGTTGTTCCTCTGTTAATATTCAATCTTGCACCTGTAACTCCTGTAAGTCTGTCACGAAGTGTAATTTCTGCATCTGCTGCGTCAAGAGTGATTACGGAAGAATCAGATGTTACGGTTATTCCGCTTCCGTTGTTTTCTATTGTTGAGTTCCCTGAAATATTTACAGAACCTGCTGTTGTTATACCCTCTGCATTGTTTGAAATTTCAGAATTATTAATATTTACAACAGCGTCTTTATTGTTTCCCGTTACAACGTTATTTGCTCCTGTGATTTTAATATTATTCATATTCAAGGTTGTTTCATTATCCAGTTTGAATAATGAGTGATTATTACCGTTGATTGTTGAACGCCCGCTGTTTCCTTCCGGAACAGGAGCAAGAACTCCGTTAATATTTAATGTTCCTTCAGATGTTGTGCCTAAGTCTGAACTTACTTCATATACATCTGAGGATGTGTCAAAATTGAAATTTCTAGCTTCTGTTGTTTCAAGCTGATTTACAAGTGCAAGCGTGTCGCCTAGTGATACTCTATCTGTTTTAGTTATTTCTTTGCCTGTTAAATTTATTCCGATACTATCATTTAACGTATTTGTAGTTGCAAGAACTACGTCTCCAACAATACTAATATTTTCTTTATAGGTTTCAAATTTATCATTCCAATTTACAGCATTTGTAATTTCATCACTAACTGTTTTTCCTTCTATATTTGCTAATATTATATTATCACCTTTTAATTTTTCACCTAATGCAAGCTGTAAATTATTATTTGAAGTATTTAATATTTGAATTATATAATTATCTTTTATATTTTCTTCTGTCTTATTTATTAAATTTAATCCATTAAGTGTTACAACACTCATTGAATTATTATCATTTGTTGTTACATTTGAGGTTATTGTATCAGAACTACCATTACCAGCCAAATTTACATCAATAGTATAATTAGCATTTGTATCTGACTTTAAATTATTAAAATTGTAATTATGAATGTTATCATTTGCCATATTCACATTTACAGTGTCTACAGATACATTTGCATCATGTATATCATTAAATATATTTATTGTTCCTGTTGCATCGCCAGTTAAAGTAATATTAGCATTAGTTGTTCCGCGGATGTTATCATATAAATATATTTGTCCATTATTTTTAGCTTCAAGTGTTAATTTTGCATTATTTACAAAAATAGCATTATCATCTATTACACCATTAGTATCAGTGTAATTCCCTTGGAATATTGATACTCCATTATCGGCACTAATTTTCATATCCTTGTATGTATAAATAGCTCCACCTTTTGCATCTGTTTTTGCTTGTGCATAATTATTATAAAATGATGAATTAATAATATTTATTTTACCGTCATTGTTATATATTGCACCACCTCTACTATAACTTATGTTAGTAGAAGCATCACTTTCACTATAATTACCGATGAAAATTGCATTAATTTGCTCAATAGTCCCGCTGCCATTATAGATAGCACCACCATTTGCAAGTCCGTTATCCCCTTGCAGACCATAATTATAATTATAATTTCCTATAAAATTTCCCTCAATGTTTTCTATTGTTCCACTTTGATTGTATATTCCTCCTCCTGAACCAGAACTATGATTTGCGATAAAATCACTAGTAATATGTCCTATAAACCCGTTATCATTATAGATTCCCCCACCATCACATCCGTTAACACACAAATTACCATTCGTATAATTTCCTATAAAATCACCAAAAATTTGTCTCAATGTCCCAGAATTATATATCCCTGCACCATATTCTGATTTAACATTTGCAATAAAATTACTGATTAAATAATCTATTGTGCCATAGTTACTTAGTCCTCCAGACTGGTAATTTCCTATAAAATTTCCCGTAACATGATCAAGATTTAAATTATTACGAAAATATGCATAATTTTTAATGTAATTCATATTATAAATATCATCTTCTTTTTTAATTATAAGACCGACATGACTAGCATCGAGAGTATAATCGTCAGGGGTTTTATATGTAAAATGAAAATGCCTTGTTTCATTATTAGGTAATGTTACATCAACTGTATTTACTCCAGAGCTTGAAACTTCTTCCCAGGTTAAACCTTCCGGTGAAATATCCTTCAAATTTAAATCAATTTTATAATATTGTGTAGTTAAATTTCCTGAACTGTCATAAGCTTGTGTTGTAAAATTATAGTCATCCTCTGTTCCTTGAGTTATAGAATATGCACTTTCAGGATAAAGTACCGGTGGATCAGTATCAGGTATTACGGCATTTTCACTGTGCAATTTATCTAATGTTGGAACAGGTGCCTGTAATATATCTTCAGCATATGAAATATTATTACTTAAACCCAAAAGTAAACATATTATGAAAAATTTTTTATACTTCTTCATTTTTCACTCCGTTTTAAACATTATTTATAACTATCGGATATATATAAGTTTTCCAGTTCGGATTTGGTTTTAAAGGTATTGTTCCAGCGACATATGTAATATCACCATGCTCTGAACAGTCTTTTATGTTAAACCAAGAAAATTTTTCTATACATTTTTGTATAATATGGTTTCTGATTTCTTTGCTCTCGGGAGGATTTGGTTTAAATTCGAAACATAGCATTAATGTATTATCATCTATATCTGTATAAACATTCAAATTATCAGATTTATATGACCTTACAAACTCATCTAACTCCGCAGCTTTCCATTCCAAATTCATAATTCTCTCCTTCATTTTTAATACACCATAATATTTATTTTGGTGTATTATGCTGAAAAGAGAGATTAATCGCTTATTTTCAAAGTTAGATATTCTTTACATTTTGTAAAAAATACATCATATTGATTATATACTTCACTTGATACATGTTGAAAAATATGTTATTATATGAACATTGGTTGGAAAAACACCAAAATAAATAGTTTAATGCCTTTTGAAATGATGTATTTACAGCTCAAACTGACGGTAGCTGTTGTCGATTTGCTCCTGATTTATCCCTATATAACGTAATGTTATCTGAGGCGATGAGTGGTTGAATATCATTTGTAACATCGCGACATCTTTGAACTGGTTATAGTGATGATAACCGAAACTTTTTCTCATGCTGTGTGTTCCGATATTCACATCAATTCCGACAGCTTTACACGCGTTATTCAACATTCTGTACACCTGCGAACGGTCTAATCGCATCTGCTTTTGACTTAAAAATAACGGTTCATCATCTGATTTATCCTTTATAAACTCATTGATAAGCTTTTTTAATTTATCATTTATCGGGAACCGCTTGCATTTGCCTGTTTTCTTTTCGTTTAGTTCTATGTGGGATTTATTCCTGACATCTTTTACATTTAATGCAAGTATGTCCGAAACCCTTAACCCTGAATTACAGCCAAGCACAAACAATAACCTGTTTCGTTTGCTTCTTTTAGCAAGATAATCTTCAACAGCTCTAATCTTTTTCTTATCTCTGATGGGCTCAACCAAATGCTTCATATCTTTTCCTTTCTTTTTACACCAAATGCCACAAAGTAGTGCATTTATTTAATATAAAATTCCAGAAAAGATACAAATTAAAAGCAGGTATTGAACCTGCTTTTTTTAATATACTGATCTGTAATATCCGCGGACTTCTGTCCCATCAGATCTTGTGTATGGTTTTACATAAACCACACCTCCGCCACTAATACTTGCAAGTTCCAGGTCTGACTCATAGGGTATGCCAATGCTTCTTAACTGTGCCATTATAGCCGGTTCACTGCTTGTGTATTCATCTCCTCTCATTTGAGAGATTAATTCTCTGGAGAAAATTTTACCATCTCCGGTTTCTTGATTTACGTAGCCGGTGTAATCCATCTCGTGCGGTAATTTACTGACCGGTGCCGCTCCGCCGGTTGGTTTGTCAGTTAGTCTGTAAAATAAAGTTTCAAGTAGACCTTTAAACTGCCTTTCATCTGATGGATGCGTAATTAGTTCTCCGTTTCGCATTTTCATCATAACTTTTGTTGCAATGACTGCGTCTTTTTCTTTGTCTGATAATTTATCAAAATTTTTGCCATATTCTTTTTTTATTTCATCAGCAATTTTACGGCCTTCATTGTTGTTCCAGGAGTCCATGTTCCATTCTCCATAAGGATTGTTTTTGGTTTTGAATTCATGATGTAAACCACCTATAAGGCTTCCTAAATATCCCATATTTAATACCATATCCGCACTTCCGAATGCATGCTTAAATGCATCTGCCTCATTATTCCAAAATTCATGACCTTGCCTCGGGCTTGTTTCAAACCCGAATTTTTTCTGGTATTCCCAGGTTTTTCTTACCATTTCATTATTAAATTCATTTCGTTTAGATTGATCTGTAACCATTTCTTTAAAATTTTTTATTTTATCTGTCGATTTTTTCATTGCGTTTTTTCCCTTTCTTATCTTTTTTATTTATTGTAATATTTGGTTATGAAATTTTTACTGATTAGAAAATATTTTTTTCTGAATATTGCCGCATTACTTAGCGTTTTCTTTTGGCAATCAGTTTACAAATATTGTACGGCGGATATTCCATCTGTTTATGGTTGGGAAGACCCAATCATTACACCAGGATTTGAATATCGTGCGGCTATATTGTTATGGGGATTAGCCATTTTATTTGCTTTTATATTTGCGGTGATTGAAATATTAATCAGAACCTTCGTTATTCAAAAATATTTTCATATTGAATTCAATCTTTCTTTAAAACTGCCCAAATTTTTAGATATTCTGTATTCCGTTGTTTTCTTTACTGGACTTCTATTGGCTTTTATACCAGCTTTACTTACCGGATTGTTTGTTTTGGCTGCAAATTTTAATTTTTAGCTTTCTTAAACTTTATATTGCACTTATTTGGTCTGTGTTCATATCTTAACTAACGTTTAATAAACTTCACCGCCTTTCATGTTTTCATTGCAAAATATGGGTATCACTTTGTAATACCTATCCTGCTATCTATATTTCTTTGCCTACTGCTGAAGTGCTCTTTCTAAACTTTTCGTTTGGTAATCAGTTTTGTAGTACCCGTTTCCGTACTTCGCAATAAACGGTTAAATTTATATGCTAATGAACCATTCAACTTTATATCCTTGTAGCCATTTGTTTTGGCATTCAATATCTTTAATCCTTTTTGCGGTTCAAGGTTTAGCAAATAAGCTAGGTTTTTATATTCACCATCTTGTAACTGTAAGATAAACAAGGAATACCTGGCTGTACCCATATAAAGTGTTGAATAGACAACTCCCAAAATTTCTTTAGTTCCGTCATCGTTCAAGTCAACCTCAAAAGCTTTTACCGACTGTGGTTTAATTCTTGCAAAATCTTTAATCTCCTCAGGTGTCATATTTTGTTCCTTCAAGACATATTCATAAAGTATTTTGTTTGTCTGAGGAACTGATTCGCCGTTTAGGAAATCCAACTTTTTATAACTGCCAAATGCAAATACAGGCGATGCTAATAATAAACACATTAATGCGATGATACAATTTTTCATTAAATATTCCTTGTTTATATCGTATCTGATTATTATACCACCATCTGATACCAAAATCCGTCAATGTTCTAAGCTATCAAATCAAACTGTAAAAAATAGTTAACAAATGAATAAAATAACCTCATTTCAGGAATTAAAGAGTGTGAACAGGTACCTGATTCAACCGTTTTTAATAATCTCATCAGCAAAAATCGGATATGCTAAGAAAACAGAAAAGCCTAAGAAAAAGCCTGTGTATATTGCTCCGATTGAGCCGTCCGGCGAGGATATAGAACTTCTTGCAGTTTTATGTCCACCA
Organism: Candidatus Gastranaerophilales bacterium; assembly: GCA_944326015.1. Classification (GTDB taxonomy): domain Bacteria; phylum Cyanobacteriota; class Vampirovibrionia; order Gastranaerophilales; family Gastranaerophilaceae; genus Stercorousia. The sequence goes on along the minus strand of CALVCJ010000023.1, from coordinate 18,811 downwards.
CATTTGTAAAAGATTTACATTACCAAAAACAGGACATTCGTTGGGAATTTGATTTGCCTGCCGGCACTAAAGGAACAAATCACGACAGTGAAATGATGGGAATTAAAACTGCTGAAATAAAAAAAGTGAAGTTTTTTGATGAAGATATTGAAAAAATGAAGAATATGACACAAGAAGAACGTCTTGAATATAAATCAAAATTAAAAGATGAACATCGTTATACATATGATGAGGAATAATGTTATCTTAGATATAAGGATGATTTCACCGTTATTTGACAAAAAAATAGCTGCAAAATGGCAGCTCAGTAACATGTTATATTGAAACAATGTGCACATTAAATTTTTAAATCTTGGGTCTGATTATAAATTAAATCATACAACTCTTCGGCGTTAAATGCATTCTCATCTAGCATATTAGAAATGATATCGCCTTTTGTTTCCCAAAAAGACTTCCCAGATTTTTGTTCAAAATTCTCGATAGCTATATCGCACACAACAAATGCAACTTCAGGAATCCTATCTTCATAAGAGTGTACTAATTCCCGAAGTTTCTCCGTAGAATCGCAATAGTTACAATCATAGTTTCTCAAGGTCTGAATATCATTTAATCTATAATCCCAAGTTGTAAAATGTTCGGATCTTTCTTTAGTTCTGATAATCTTCTGTATTTCAGCTTCTTCAATTCTCACGACATAGCTAGATTCCGTAGTAGTATTCCAGACCGAGACACATCTCGATTTTTTTAAAGTTGTAATACCGTTAATAATTGATTCAACGGAAAAATTCAAAAGCTGTGCCATTGATTCAATATCTACCAAAAAACAGTTATAGCAGATTTCAGAGTTCTTTTTCGCATAGTTTGACTCATCTATCAAGCGGCATAAAATTATTGCAGTTTCTGCACCAAAAATTTTTATGACGGAGTATCCAACTAAAAGGTAGCCAAGTTTATTAATAGATTTGTAAATAGATATCATTTTAATTCTCCTGTAGTTTGATTGTAATTTCCTGTAATAATGTTTGTTTTAACGCTTTTACCGGTTTATTTCTCAGATAATCCTCAAAAGATTTGAGGCTCCTAGAGAAATCGTAACCATCTGGCAGTTCGCATTCCCTGCGTAAATGTTGTCTGACATTTTGTAAGTTATAATTACATTCAGATAAAATCGCTGACATGCCTTTGTGTTTAATGTAATGACTAACTTTCATCATAAAGCAACTCCTTTAAGTTCGTTTAAATGATTATAAATAACGTTGACATTTGAATATAAAATATCATTTGGGTGAATATTACAATCTTCTGGCAGATTAAATGCTTTGCGGATGTCTTTGAATCTAGAAAAGCGACATTCAAAGCGAAGTATTTTCTTGCAACTTTCTAAAAAATCAGGAGTGAATTGGTTGAAATATTCGGGATTATCGTGTCTTCGGGCAATCAGCTCCCTATATTTTGAGTAAATACTCAGGCTTGTCTTTGTTGTAATTGTTGAAGGTTTTATGAGCAGACTTTCTTTTACACCAAGATCTTTTTCAAAAATTAGAATTTGATTTTTTCTTGTGCTTGCAAGAAAAGTTTCGTTAAGTGTGGAGATGTACTCAGCTAGCTGCCGCTCAACTGTAATATCTATTTTTACATCAAGCGCTAAAATTTGAGAATTATACAAGAAATCATAAGGCGCAATCTTAATCCCAAAAATTTTGTCAATTTTTTCAAGCATTTTTAAATAATTGTCTTTATTAATTGCACCCAAATTATTCCTTGATGACATAAATTTTCCAGAAACCGTAAAGATTATTTCATCTGGTTGTTTTGTATAAAATCTTGCTCCTAATATTGAAGATTTTTTATAATCCGTTTTTTTATCAAAATAAGCTGATTGAATTGAAAATTTAAGTTTGTCTAATTCTACACACATTTTTAATTCCTTTCAAAATTTTAATTGATTATCTACTCGCTTGAGCGAGGCGTATCTGCAATGAAGCAGATACGCTGTATCAATATCAACCATTTTTTTGTAAAATTTGTTGATTTTTTGACATTGTTAATTTATTTGCCCTTAGGGTTTAATTTTGCACCAGATAAAACCCAAGAGAGGACAGCTTCTCGAAAAAATAGGGGTTTTCTTCCGAGCTTACAATAAATTTCTTTGGGAAGCTGTTTGTAATGCAGCCACGAATAAACCGTAGAAAGCTTAACGGTTAAGAGTTTGGCGAATTCATCACAGTTTAAAAATAAATTGTCTGACATTTTTTTCTCCTTTTCTTGTATTCTTCTTTATTTTCAACTATGAAATTTTATTTTTGATTGCCATGTTGCCAGATATTGCCAAATGACAAAAAAGTTTACAAAAAAAAGAAACTGCCCTAACTGACAGCTCCTTGCAACAATAATTTATATATTAAAAATTCTAATCTATCTTAAATTTCTCATTAATTTGATATTCTGCATTACCACTATACGTACTTACCAAAAAACTCACTTCTTCAAGACCTATTTTTGATAAAAAAGATTTTACAACCTTATTAAATTTAGTAATTTAAGCTCGATTTTCAGTTAATGAGTTTTGAGAAAACATATCTAATGAATACTTTTCACAAGGATGTTCACAAATATAAATAAACATTTTCCTCTGTCTTGTTGAGAAGCGACATTTATCTTTATCTAACATAGAATGCCAATTCAGGGTTATTTTTAATGGTTCTTTAGAAAATTTTATATGATATACTATTTCGGCTCCTTTTAGTTTTGGAATGCCGCTGATTCTTATTGACCGAAATTTATATGGTAGAATTCCGCCTCGCTTATGCTCTCCTAAAATATCACCCGTTAATTCAAATTCTTTTTTATCTATTTTTGTCTGTAAAAGTTCTAAAAAATTTAAGTGAAAGTTATTGTAATAGTTACTTATATCTTCAAAAGAAAAATATATTTCACTACTACCTGAACTGTTATTTTTCTCTATTATAATATTGTGAAATTCCATAGTTTGTTTATTAGGATGCTCAAGTTCACGCCCGATTAATATTCCATCGCATGCTTTTTTTATATAGCATTCATATGCAGGCCAAAAATTAGATAAACCGGTGATTTCAATATCATAAGAATCATAATCATAATATTCCTGAAGTCCCGGAGAAAACTCATCATCGTCATCATCATTACAGAAATAACACTTACTAACCCGTATTTTATAGTCTAAATTAAAGAATTTTTTTAGATACTGTAAAGTTTGTTGGAAATTATTTATATAATCGCAATCTGAATTATCGCTCTCTTTAATGTTAACAGTAGCAATGTAGTTCAACTCATCCGTCATTTCCTTCTTTGACTTATTATAAAGTAAAAAAGCCAAAAATGCGATCTTTAAATCCGGATATTTTTTTCCTCTTCTTTTTTCATTGACAATTCCTTTTGTTTTTACTATACTTAAAATAGTATAATTTATACCATAATATATAAAACAAAATCAAAAAGCAACAAGGTATATCAAAAATGATAAAAAATAATCTAAAAATAATCCTGGCAGAACGAAACCTGTCAATGAAAAAATTAGCCGAAATGACGGGCATTAGATATGCAACATTGTATGCATTTACTAAAAATACAACCAATTCAGCAAACTATACCGTAATAAATAAAATCTGCGAAACGTTAAACATAACCCCGGGCGATATGCTGATTTATGAACCAGACAAAAAGGAGATTACACAGTGCGAACTTATCACAAAAATGGAAGATGGTACCTTGAAGGAATGATAAGAAAAAAACGGTTTCACAAAGCAATTCCGGAAGCCGTTACTAAAAAAGATGCCGAAAATTTTATGAATATTTTTAAAGCCGATCTGCTCAGAGGTAAACTTGATTTGGCAGAGGATATAGGATGTGTTCAACTCAAAGAAGTAATTGAACTTTATCTTAAATATGTTGATACAAATTTAAGGTCAACTGATACTGCTGTGAGAAATGCAAAACGTTTTCTTAAAATGTGGGGAAATAAGCAGCTTAAAGATATCACACCAAAAGAAATTGAAAAGTACAAACTTACAAGAAGCAAAACTGTATGGCATACAAAAGTGGTCAATGGCGAAGAAATACCTCAATATATATCTCCAGCTACAGTCAATAGAGAATTGGGTATTCTTAGTAAAATTTTTTCTATTGCAGTTTCTAATGGATTACTTAGAGAAAATCCCGTAAGGCATGTAAACAAATTGCTTGTAAAAAATAAAATTGAACGGCATCTCAGTCCTGAAGAGGAAACCAGAATGTTTAAAGTCTGCGATAACGACTTTTCCTTTATGAATATTAGTGAAGAAGAACAGTCTAAATTAAAACAAAAATGTTCTGACCAATATTCTTATTTAAAACCTATTTTAGTAATTGCACTCAACACAGGACTTCGTAAAAGTGAAATACTGAATTTAACTTGGGACTGTATCGACTTTGATACAAATGAAATTACAATATTGGACACTAAAAACGGTAAAAAAAATATAATCCCGATGAGCCATAAATTAAGAACCCTCTTAAATGAAAAATATAAAACGGAATCTCAAAATAAATATGTATTCACAAATCCTATGACCAATAACAAATATGTTGACATAAAAAAGGCATTCAAAACAGTATGCGAACTTGCAAATGTTGAAAAACTTCGCTTTCATGATTTAAGGCACACTGCAGCCACAAGAATGGTAGCTTGCGGTGTACCATTACCTGCTGTAAAGGAAATATTGAACCATGCAAGCATTAATACAACAAAACAGGCTAAAACGCAAGAATAATAAGAAAAAATCAAAATCGGTCAAATTGCCGGTTATCCCTGATAAGGGCGAGAGCCACCTTTATGGTTTGAGTGCGAACGAGCTGAGGCTGGAGCAGTTTTGTTTGAAGTGATGAAATCACTGAAAACAAAATGCGAAATTGCCCTTAAGCGCGAGTGAGCAAGACAGTCCACTGTCCATATAACAAGACGATAAGTTAAACTTATCGTCTTGTTTACTATTAAAAATATTATTGTTTTATTTTATATGAGTTTCCCCGCCGAATCTGCTCATAAGTTTTGCAGCTGCTTCCCTAACTTTCATTCTTTCAACACGCTGTTCCGCTTTCTTCGCTTCTTTCTCCACGGCCCTTTTATCAAGCATTTTTGTAAGTTCTGCTGCTCTATCTATGATATCAAGTTTTTTAATCTTTTCATATGCCGCCTGAGCTGCTTTTCTATTTTCAAATGCAAATGCGATATTATAATCTTTTCCCTTTTGCAATCCTAAACTTTCAGAACCATCCCAAACAGCTTTAAACACCAAAACGTTATCATTAGGATCAAGGGGTACAAAGCTTCCAACATAAGAATTTGCAGATGTACTATCAATTCTTGGTTTTAAACCGTCACCAATTTCAAGATGATAGAATTTTGTATCAGCTAAATCTTCTCCGATTCTAGTTAATCGATTAATTGTTTCCATATTTGACTTTTCCAAAGCCTCCAGAGCAGGTTTTGTAATTTTAAGAGCCATACCGAAGGATGCATTTTTCGGCTGAGATGTTTGCGGATTGTTGAGAATGTGCATAATAAATTCCTTTCATTGTTAAAGTGACAAATCTTTTTATTAAAAAGAACACCGCTAAAAATAAAATTTGTCAATTTTAATAAGTTTATTAAGTTATTTTAAGCAAGTCATATACTAATTCTTTATCTAAAAAGTAATACAATACCACTCTCATCGCGGTTTACGAAAGCACTAATTCTGTTCATGAAATTAGTAATGATTTCATAAATAAACTTATAAAAGTTAAAAAAGGTGATACTTTTATTGATAAAGATTATTCATACTCTTCTAAAAAGTTGAAAATGAAAATGGTTGACGAATCAAAAAACATCAGTTACTATAGACCTAATTAATTGTAGTTAATAAAGAAGCAAAAAGGAGTAAGATATGCAGGAAATAAAATGCCCAAAATGCGGGGAAGTGTTTCAGGTAGATGAATCGGGTTATGCAGCAATTGTGAAACAGGTAAGGGATAAAGAGTTTTCTAAAGAAATCCAGTCAAGAGAATCACAGTTTGAAACGGAAAAGGAAAGCGCTATTCAGCTTGCAAAACTTGAGGCGGAAAAAGATTTTAACGAAAAATTGAACAAAAAAGAAGCCGAAATTACAAAACTTAAATCCGAAATCGAAACCGAACAACTTACGAAAAAGTCCGCCGTAAATGAAACCGCTGCCGAAAAAGATAGGGAAATTACCGCACTCAAAAACAAACTCGACTCCTTCAACAAAGATAAAGAACTTGAGATAAATAAACTCATCATAAAGATGAACACCGAACTTGCCGAAAAAGACAATAAAATTACAAAACTCAAAGGTGAAAAAGATTTAACTGACAAAGAATTCCAGCTGAAAGAACAATCCTTAAAAGAAAAATACGAAACAGAAATAAGGTTTAGGGAAGAAGAAATTGAACGGCTGAAAGATTACAAACTGAAACTTTCGACAAAAATGGTCGGCGAAAGCCTCGAACAGCACTGTGAAACAGAGTTTAACCGTCTTAGGGCAACCGGATTTCAAAAAGCTTATTTTGAAAAAGACAACGATGCAAAATCTGGAAGCAAAGGGGATTTTATCTACAAAGATTACGACCATGACGGCGGAGAATTTATCTCGATTATGTTTGAGATGAAAAACGAATCGGATTCCACTTCCACAAAGAAGAAAAACACTGATTTTTTGAAAGAACTTGACAAAGATCGCAGGGAAAAGAATTGTGAATACGCTGTTCTTGTTTCTCTGCTTGAGCCGGAAAACGAACTTTACAACACAGGGATTGTCGATATGTCGCATCATTTTGAAAAGATGTACGTTATCCGCCCGCAATTTTTTATCCCGATAATAACACTGCTCAGAAATGCAGCACTTAATTCTCTAGAATATAAACACGAACTTGCTATGATAAAAGCCCAAAATATAGACATCTCAAATTTTGAAGAGGAAATGAACGAGTTTAAAGATAAATTTTCGAGAAACTTCCGAATTGCGAGTGAAAAATTCCACAAGGCAATAGAAGAAATAGACAAAACAATTGAACACCTGCAAAAAACAAAAGAAGCACTGCTGTCTTCTGAAAATAATTTAAGGCTTGCAAATAACAAAGCAGAAGATTTAAGCATCAAACGCCTCACCAAAAACAACCCCACAATGCAGGCAAAATTTGATGCGTTAAAACTTTCGACAGGCAAAAAGAAAAAGTAAGTTATTTGTTATAAAAAGAATTAAAAATAGCAGCAAATCTATTGAACTAGGATTTAGTGCCATTTTTATATTTTGATGTAAACATGTATATAGTTACCAGAAATTTATAAAAAATATACGGTACCTCATTTGCATACAAGAAAAAACTGAAAATCAAGTAATTAAAATCCGCGGCAAAATGTAAAGTAATACAAATTTACAAATAACATTTAGACTCCTGTCCTTCGACACCTGCATAAAGTTCCACGAATTCTTTGGCTGGACTTGAATCTATTTTGGTAAGCAAAACTTCTTCAATCTGAAAAAATCCGACATCCCCGGACATTGCAATATCAATTCTTATGGGTTTTTTGCTACCATGATGTATTCCTATTCTGTTAATAGCATTGGCGGAATATTTGTGAATATCACCAACTTTAGGTGTAGTATTAATCGCCATAGGTATACGAGCTCTTCCTTTTGTCATATCACATCCGTCTGCAATAAGCAGAATACCGGCTTCAATAGAATGAATTTTTCTGGATGACATATGCCCGATAATAGCTTCAGTTGCAAGAGACTTAATTATTACACGTCTGTGAAGATTATCAGGAAAAACATGCATTAAAGTTCTATCAATAATAGGCTGCGCTAAAATTGAAGACATTTCTTCATGCCCCTGTCTCCCTATCATCATCCCCAAATCATGCATGAGCCCCGCAATTATAACGGCACACATACTGTCTTCGAAAGTCCCGATTTCTTCTTTTTCAAGAGAAGTTTTGATACCTGATTCCTGCAGTAAATTAAGCATCTTTATTGCATTCGCCGCAACTTGTCTCATATGAACAGGACCGTGATCGTTATAACCAAGCCGTTTTATAGATACATTGTTTGCATAATCCTGCATTTCCTGCAGCTCTTCATCTGCAAACAAGTAATTTACGAGTTCTGTACACACGGGATTATTTTGCAGTCTTTTTAAAATTTTAGATTCTAGTGAAACTTCTTTTATTGATTTCATAATTCACCATATATATTATTATACCCTGATATATCTATATAATAACTCATAATTTGCCGGAATCAATTTTTTCAATTAATTCCTCATACAATTCGTGTGAAGTTGAATTTTTTGCATATCGCATCAAACGTCTTTTGGCAATAGTTCTCAGGTAATCAATTTTCTTGGGATTTCCGTTTTTCACAAAAAACAGCATAGCTTGTTTTCTATTTTCAAAAAGTTCATTTTCCGGCATTTTGGATAAAACATCTCCGAAAGTTTCAGGCCTTGTTTTTCTGTCCCATTCATAAAACGGTGTTTTTAAAAAACAAAAATTTTCCGTGTAGGAAAGAATGCAAGGAGTCCAGGAAACATCTTCGTACTTTAAAATTCCAAGCGGATGTGCTTTTACAATTGATGCTTTATATAATTTATTCCATATAGCGCAATTGTAATAACCAGGGGTATACATAATTTCCAGATACTTATTAATATCATAAGGCACATCTACATTAAACGGCAGATTACAATGAATTGTGTATCCTTTATCGACAATTCTGTATAACGGCGCAATAGCAACATCACAATTATTTTTAGAAATTGATTTGTATAAACTGCTTATCATATCGGGACGAATTAAATCATCATTATCCAAAAATGCAATATATTCACCTTTAGCAGCTTTTATACCTGTATTTCTCGCATCAGCAACTCCACCGTTTTCTTTTTGAATAGAGACAACATTCGGATAATTTTTTTCATACCAGTCAATAATTTTTTGAGTGTTATCAGTGCTGCCATCGTTTACAATAATAATTTCCAAATCCGCAAAATCAGATGCAAGCGCGCTGTCGATACTTCTAACTATATAATCCTGAGCATTGTATGCTGGTATAATCAATGAAACAAGCGGTTTTTCATAACGTCTAACCTTTAGCGAAACCGGTTCTGATTCAGCTACTATCATACGGCCGTTCAGCGTATTAATAAAAGCTTTTATTATAAACTTCACACTGCTTTTGTAATCGTCAAGCCGGAGGTAATGACAAAGTCCGTCTGTTGTCTCAAAAACAGGGTTATCTGAATTTGTAGTATATATGAGAAAACCGTCGGCATCGCCTTTAAAATCCCAGGATAAAAATGAGTTATAATTGTACGATTTATATATTGAAGCTGAACGAAAATAATTTCGGTCACAGGTAACAACCGGAGAAGAGGCAAGAAATTTTCTGGTTCCGTCATCATTTTTCACAAAAGCTTTTACCTTAAATTCCATTTCTGATGATGACTTAATTGTAATAAATTCCCTGTCTGAATTTTTACATCCGTTAAAACCAGTTTCTGCTTCATTTTTATAAAGTCTATATCCTTGTGCACCTTCATATTTGCTATAAAAAAATTTAACATCATCATCGTCTTTTTTACAAATTATATCGAGCACATCAGTTTTAAACTTATGTTTTTTAGATTCATCAATGACAATTCCATCTTTCACTGCCTGAACAAAGCATTCATTTTCTCCGCAAGGGACAAGAGAAAGTCTTATTGAAGTGTTATCAAAAATTTTTGCACATTCACAAAAATCCTGTCCGTGCTTTGTAAACACTCTGTAAAAATCAGCCCCGGTATCTTTCCAGGAAATTATTATTTTTGATTCTTGAAGAGCAACATTTAATTCCATAATATTATTATAACAGAAATTAAATATATTCCAAAAAAATTTTTTCTTGTATAATATTTTTAAAGGAGGATATATATGCTAAACAAATTCATTGTTATGCTTGCATTCACAGTTCTTGCATTGCCCGCTGCGGCAGACGAAATACATTTGACACCCAAAAACAGTTTTTCTGGATTCAATAACCGCTCAAGCGTACGTTCAACTTACCCACAGTTTAAAAAAACTCTTTCCGCATCAGATCTCATAGAAGAACAGAATGAAAACGATATAATGAAACCAAAATCTGTCCGTGAAATGGGAAATATTACTCCTGTAAATGACGGCAGAACGCCCATGACTTACAGTCAGTTTCCTCAGAACTATGACAGCACAAACAGCATGATGCTTATGCAGGGCGGTATGCAAAATATGTTTATGGGTTATTAATTTTACCTTTCAGGATAATAAATATAAGTTATTGGCTGACGTTTTTTGAAATTGCCGTATTTATAGACCATAACCCCGCGGTTATAATTTTTTTTCGGTTTTCTGACAATCGACGCACCAGAAGCATATACAGGAGTTTTACTAACAGGTTTATATGTATGCATACGTGCCTTTCGTGCATCTTCCTGTCTGTGGCAGCTGCCTTCGCATCTTCTTGTAAATCCTCGTCCCATTCTGTAATGTGTGTAACGCTTTATTGAACGATGCGGATTAACAATACTTACCGGAGCGTCTTGTCTGTTAGTTCTTGCAATGGCCGGGAAAGGCAAAACTGCTGTATAAATTATTACTACTACTACTATAAATAACTTTCTTATCATAATACCAACTTTTACAAAATACCTTATTTATATAAAGGCAGCAAAAAAAGTTTTTTTGCTATTAAAATTTATTAAATTTTGTAAAAATATTTTTTTTATGATATAATAAAAAAAATTTATAATAATATTATAAATTAAGTTAATGAATAGTGAAAGGAAAGGTCTTTTTTATGAAAAAATTTAGTTCATCTTTACTTTGTTTAGCAGTTTTATTATCTACATCTGCTGCTGTTAACGCACTTGAAATCAAAAAACCGTCATTAGGTACAGCCGCAGCTGCATTAACAGGTTCTAATAATGCAAACAAAACAGCTATGAAAAGTCAGATTAAAACTATAATCAACAAATCCGATGAGATTACAGCAACTTACAATCAGGCAATTGAAAATATTGCAAACATTCTCTTAACACAGGATGAAATTGCCAAAATTAAAGCAGAAAAAAATGTCTTGTCCGATGAAAGTAAGTCAAAAGAAAAAGGCGCTACACAAGCTCTGGTTTATGCGGATTACGCAGCTTTGATAACTGCTGATGATAAGCTGGAAGAAATGACTCAAAGAACAAAAAAACTTTCAGCTGAAAAAACAAATGAACTTTTAAATTGCATATATAACGTTACTCTCGCAAGCTTAGGGTATCTTGATATAGCAAACCAATCAAGCGCACTGCTTAACCAGATTACCGCAGATCCGCTTTCCGCAGCAACACTCGGAGCCGACTTAAAAAATTTGAAAAACATTGTAACAAATATGCCGGCTCAGGCAAAAGCAGTAGGAAATATATCAACAGGACTTGTTAAAATTGCAACAAATTCCGGTCTTAAAGTCGCAAAACCATCTGACGCTGCTTCAAAACCAAAAACAATGAATGATTTTGATAAATAAATAATTAAATAATCAAATTACGGCAGAATAAGTTAATTTTATTCTGCCGTTTTTAAGGAGAAAATATGAAAAAGTTTTTGTTAAGTCTATCCATACTTATATTTACAACTGCACTTGCAGCCTGTTCTGTTGAAATTACAGTAAGTGGAAAGGGATATGCCCCGCTTACCGGATATAATATCGGCGATGTCCGCAGCAGAGAAGACAAATATATGAATGAAAAAGCAATAAATTCAAAAACAGAATTTATGCATACTCAACAAATAAAAGAAGCAACAAGACAAGCAGAAAAACGTAAAAAACAGGATAAAAAAATGTCCGGTACCGTACGAGCAGCTGTTGTTACAATGGCACAGGAAAACGCAGATAAAGATGCCATAAGTCTTTTAACTGACAGAGTTTTGGGGGCAGGAGCCTCTGAAAATCCTAAGGTACAGGAAAAATTTGAAGACCTGTATTCCCAAAACGGAACCTATATACTGGACAAAACTTACACCGGCGAAGTTATTGACAATAATTATATAGCTAAAGTTCAGATGACTGTCGATGAAACAGCATTCAGAGAACTTATTTCTGATTTGGGAATAGCAATTAATACGGCGGCAGTTCGTAAAAGTGCAATTTTAATAGTTCTGGACGAATTTTTTGCCGAACCATCTGATATGAAAACAAATGTTTTAACAAAAGAAGTTACAACATATAAATATGATTACGATGAAAAATTAAAAGACACTGAAAAAGCATCCGCAAAGAGTTATTCAAAGTCAAATGCAAGCGGGGCAAGTTCAAACAAATATAACGTGAATACAAATTCAAACAGTCGTTACAACGCAGGAGCCTCAGGAGGTTACAGCGGAGTATATGGCGGCGGTGGATATTCGGGTTCATACGGCGGCGCTTATTCAGGTAGTTACAAAGGTAAAGGAGCAAGTTCAAATAACTATAAACGCTCATCATCGTCTGGAGAAAGTGCATCTTACGGAAGATTTATAGATTACGGCAAAAAAGAAAATGAATTTTTTCAGAATATTAAAGAATACGCTCCAAAAGCTCCGGTTGCCCAAAATCTCAACTATACCCAGCCAGCTCTCGTAAACGCTTTCTCAACTCATGATATAAGAGCTATTGATAATGATATTTTTAAAAGCAAATACTTTAAAGGACAGTATGTAACAGCAGATAAACTCTCAAACTCAGAAGTTCTTGCAAATTACGTAAACTATGCAAAAACTGACGCAAAAGCCGATTTTTTTGCAATTGGTGTTTCATATATAACAGATAACGGAATTAATGAAAATACAGGCAAACATACCTGTGACGGAAATGTTTTTGTCAAAATATATTCAACACAGGACGGTGAAGTTATCGCATCCGGCAGCCTTACTGAAACTGCTGCAGGAAATTCACCAGATCAAGCACGTGCACAGGTTGCCGCAAAAATCGGGAACGAACTGGGCGAAGTTTTATCTAAAAAAATTCAGGATTATTGGAAACGCAGAATGATGTATGGTTCTGAATACGTTGTAGAACTTAAAGGTAAATTTCTTCCGGCTGAACGTATTTCAATTAATAATGCATTGAAATCGGCTGATGGGATTAAAAATGTCTCTTTGAGAACTGTTGAACCTACAAGGGTTGAATATGTCCTTAATTACAGCGGATCTGAACCAGTTGGAGATACTATTTTTATGAAACTTATCAACGTGTCATCAAAATTTAATAATTATGATTACAAAATGAATGCTAATCAAATTATTTTTGCACCCGTTTCAAATTCAAAAGGAAATGAAAATCTATGATGAAAACTTTTAAAACAATACTTGCAGCAGCCATGATTTCACTCATGGCCGCTGCTGCTTATGCTGATACAAATATATACCCGTTACCAGCCGTTTTTATTTCTAAAAATATTAACAATCCCAAGTTTGAAAATTTGTTTAAAAATCAAAAAAATTATTTTATTACAAAATTCATTGAAAATTTTTATAAAACTTTTCCAGCTCCTGTTTCCTCAATAAATGACAAAAATAAATATAATACATTTGTAGCTTACATCAACCTTCCGCGAGTCTCTGAAAACTATTTTGATAAGGGAGAATTAACCGATATTTATATGCCGCTTACAGCAAGTTTAAATTTTGTAAATATGACAACATCAGAGATTTTGTATTCCGAATCACTAACCAAGTATGCTAAATATAAAACTACAAAATCCGTTTTGAAATCAGATACATCAAATACTGTTTTTGAAGATCTTTACAAAAAAACTTATGATGACGTAACAAAAGATATTATAAAAGCAGCCGGACAAAACTTTAAGCCATACGGGATTACGACAGCAATCAAAGATAAATACAAATCTATTTATGTCCTTGATAAAGGCTTGACCCATGGTATTGCAAAGGGAGATTTATTGACGGATAGCGAAAATAATCAGCTTTCGGTTATATATTCTGATCTGGATTATTCACTTGCAACTTCCATATTTGGCAATTTGAAAAAAAATACTTTATTCAGCAAATTTACAAACTCCGGTTTAATGCAATTAAAAAAACCGAAGGTTTTATTTATAAACGATTTTGAAAATGAAAAAATATACAATTTATTTGCCGCCGCACTCGGCAGTAACGCAGATTTTTCTCTGATAACAGTAGACAAATCTTTTTATGATATGCAGACTGCTGTTGTATCTTTAAACACAGGATTTAAAAATCAAAATATACAAAACAGAGAAATTCCTGATTATTTCTTTAAACTTTATTTTACAAAACCATTATTTGCCGTTTATCCGACAAATAAAACTTTTTACAACATAAATAAATACGGAATGTTTGTATGCGGAAATATTTTTGACAAACAGGGTCAGGTAGTTTACGCCTCTTGTGTTAACGATGAAATAAACGACGATGTAATTTCCGATATGAAATTTTCTGATGAAGCTCAGTTTGAAATTGTGACAAAAAATGCATTTGCAAAACTGGCCCAGGATATTGCTGCCGGATTAAAATTCAAAACCGCAAAAATTGAAATAGATAAGGTAAAAGATAATACTATCGAGTTAAAAGACATTAACCATATTTTAAATTTCAACGATAATGTGACCGTTTTAAAACGTGTTAAAACAGATGACGGCTCGGATATTGTTATTCCAACCTGGATTTACAGGGTAATTGCAATAAATGGGAATAATGTCACATGTGAAATGGTTTCATCTATAGCAGATGAACTGCCGAATCCGTCTGCAAGAGATTCCGTTACTATACTGAGTGCCTCTTCAGCCAGTAAAATTAAAACCAATGCATATGATTTTGTAACTGGTCAATCAGAACTTTCCGGAAATGAGGTGAAATTAAAATATTTTGATATGATTGCATTTAATGCTATATCATCAAAAATTAATCTGCCAGTTTCCGTTAATAAGATTAAACTGGATGAACAAATTGAAGAGCTTAACAGAGGATACGGTTTTAAAAAGAAGATAAAGCCTGTTATAACACAATCAGATAATAAAATTACCGTAAAATATAAAATACAGCTAATTTCAGAAGAAAGAAATCAAAATCTAATTGACAAAAAATACCGTATAATTTGCGGAGTAATATTAAATTCTGGCAATGCTGATCCTATAAAATCGGGTCTGGTTCAGGAAGTTACAATTTCAATCCCGCCTGATAAAAACGACGATGTAATTGAGTATGAATTGTTAAAACATATATATACATTGGTTCAGTCTATCGCAGAAGAACTGTCTAGCAAAACAAAATAATTTTAATCAGACAAAATTATTGTATATATACAATTAAATATTATAAAAATGAGTAAAGTAAGATAATTTAAATTATAAAAGATTCTGCCTTACTCTTTTTTTATTTTTACCGATTTTAATTATTCTATTAGCCCCTCGAAAAGCTCTATATTATAGTAATATCAAGTATCTCTGGCGATTTTTGTATTAATTTGACACAGTATTTGTAAAGCAAGATTTTTACAGAAATTTTGTAAATTTTATTATTTTTTTATTAAATTTGCATTAAAACTCTGTAGCCGTATGCGTTTTCATGTCACCTATCATTAAAGGATGGGTGAAAACAAGGTCTAGCGCTCAATTTAAATAATTGTTATAATAAAAATGTTTTAAAGATTTACAGCAGCTGAATAAAAAATTTAATAAAAAATATAGCGGTACAATACTAAGGAAGGAATATAAATGAGAACACATGTGATGTATGCGCAATATGGTAAAAGTCGAACTTTTGTCCAAACATACTAAAAACTCCTGTGTATCTATATTTCAGAAAGGACTTTTTTTATTTGAGGAAAGAGAATTTTGATGCAAGCGTGATGAAATTCTCTAAAAATTGTATCAAATAAATTCTCTTAAATCAGCGAAAGCCCGCACTGTGCGGAGAATTTTGCATTAAAAAGAGGCTATCACAAGCCTCTGAACTTTAATGGTGGAGCGAACAAGAAGTCGAAACAATGTCCAAGATTTTCCCATTATGTATTTTATCCTATTTAGAGTATTGCTCTATATTCTAGTAATATCAAGCATTTCAAGATAAACTTATCAATTGGACATAATTTAATTTTTTGTATACCATGCACCACGAGTTTTACCGTGTTTTATCAGATAATTGTTTTCAACAAGATTCGCGAGGTGTTTTTTGATTGTATTAATATTTGTACCTGTCATTTCAGATAGTTCTGAAATTGTTGCACGATCTTTTTTTTCAAAAACTTCCATAATTTTTGCAGACACTTCAGGTAAATCAAGATTTGAAAGTTTTTTAATTTCAGTATGTTCTAATTTGTACTCTAATCTGATTTTTTGCTTTTGCAAAGTTTTCAAGAAAAACATTAACCATGGTTCGTAATTTGGCTCAGAATTTAAAGTAGTTTGTGTTTGCCTTAAAGCTCTATAATATCCCTCTTTATTATCTTCAATTATTGACTCAGTAGAACTATAAGGAACATAAGCGTAACCGGATTTGAGCAATAATAGATTGGTTAACGCTCTTGAAAGTCTGCCATTTCCATCCTGAAACGGATGGATTGCAAGAAAGTTAACAACAAAAATTCCAATAACAATTAACGGATGAGAAAATCTATCAGCCAAATTTTTATTAGTCCATTCAATAAGTTCTTGCATTTTTAAAGGTGTTTCAAAAGGCGTTGTCGTTTCAAAAACAACTCCAAGCTCTTTACCATTGCTATCATAGGCAGCAACAGCGTTCGAAATTTTCTTGTATTCTCCTTTGTGTTTTTCATCTTTTGAAGAATACTCCAATAAAATTTTATGCAGCTGCTTTATATAATTTTCGGACAGAGGAATTACTTCCCAATCTTCAAAAATTGTATCCGCAAGTTTTGCGTATCCGGCAACTTCTTCCTCGTCACGGTTAGCAAAAGATTGTTTATTAATTCTTGATAAAAGTTCTTCAACTTGTTTATCTGAAAGTTTGTTACCTTCAATTCTGTTCGAAGAACCAACGCTTTCAATCGTTGCAACTTTTTTCAAAGCCTGTAATTTTTCAGGTGCCATTTGTCCCAGTAATTTCCAACTTCCCTTAAATTCATCTATTTCAGAGATGATAGTGAGCATTTGGTTGTTTATTTTGATATCAAAATTTCCAAACATAACAATACCTGATTAGACCTAATATGACCTAATAGTATATTATTCTTATCTGATTGTCAAGATTTTTGTATAAAAAGTTGAAACTATGTCTAAGATTTCCCATTATGTATAAATACATGTGATGTATGCAAATCTTTAGATGGCAAAGAATTTGACTTTTATGAAGAAGTTCCAGAAAGACCTCACCCGAATTGCAGATGTACTGTTGAAATTATAGAAGATACAAGTTCAAACGGTGATTTTGAAAGGATCCCAGAAGAAAATGATGATACTAGTAAAATTCCATCTGAAAATCAATATCCTCAAACTTCGACACCTCAGCCAACATCTAAAGCACCACAACTGAATCCTGCACCTAAAACCCCAACGCTGCCTCAATCACAAAGATGGATAAAGCCTTGCAATGGGCCAATTGTTGGACAATATGGAGAACAACGAAGTACACACGTCCATAATGGAATTGATATTGCAGTACCTGTCGGTACCCCAATAAAAGCTGTTGCCGATGGAACTGTTTACTATGCAGGTGCAAATGATCCTAAAGGATATGGGCAATATGTTATAATTACCCATAAAATAAATGGAAAAATTGTAACCAGTGAATACGGGCATTTATCATCTTGGAATGTACATGCAGGGGAACAAATCAAACAGGGACAAATAATTGCAAAATCAGGAAATACAGGTCATTCACAAGGCCCTCATTTACACATTACAATAAGAGAAGGAGTTTATAAAGGAACTCCGGTAAATCCTAATAAATATTTTGATTACTAGTCGGACGTAGTTTTTCAACTTGTTTAATATACTCTTCTACAATCTTAATTTTTTTATTTTCATAAAGTAAAATTTTGTTTAGCTTACTCCTATTAACATTGTTATCCCTGAAATATGGTGATAGAATGTCATCAATAGGGTTTACACTATCAGTACTGATAGGTTTATATTCCATACCCAAATATTTTTCTTGCGTAACTTTTAACATTTTTCCGTACAAATCTAAATCAGCGGAAGGAATACAAGTATCAGGAATAAGAGATAAAGTTATATAATCATCTATATTAAACCCATTTTTTAAAATTTTATCTCTTATTCTTTTTGCATCTTTCTCGTGATTATCAATATTATTAATTGTTTTTTTATACTCACTATTAATAATCTGTTCCATTTCCTTTTTATATTGTTTGCTTAAAGTTTCTGGAATAGGCTTGTATTCAGCAAATACTGGAAGGTTTGTTATGATTAATAAAAAAATGACTAAAAATATTTTTTTCATAGTTAAAATTATACAACAATAATTTTTGTCGATAGACATTAGTTTATAATTTTTATTTATCTCAGGATGGTAAAAGTCGAGCTTTTGTCCAAACTTACTAAAAACAGCTCTGTATCTATATTTCTGAAAGGACTTTTTTATTTGCCCAAAGAGAATTTTGATGCAAGCTTGGTAAAATTCGCTAAAAATCGAACCGAGTAAATTCTCTTAAATCGGCGAAGGCCTGCACAGTGCGGTGAATTTGGTATTAAAAAAGAGGCTATCACAAGCCTCTGAATTTTAATGGTGGAG
>CALVCJ010000022.1 GCA_944326015.1 Candidatus Gastranaerophilales bacterium | reverse complement strand
AAAGTTGTTGAAGCCCGTTTGCAAAAATTTTATTCATCTATGAATCAGGCAATAGCACGTGCAGAAGTTGATTATGGCGCAAGAGATTTGTGGTTTGAAGATAATAAAGCTTCTGGAGGAAAGCAAGAAGCCTGGTGTCAAAAATATATAATTCCTTATATGAATGTAATAGATACCGGTAAATTGTTAAATAACTATTTTTATATGAGTTTTGCGGACGGCAGTTCTGTTGCTCTTGCTTCAGCAAATGGCAGAGACTGGTTCTTTTTCCCCGGATCTCCTAAAAAATGTGTAGAAAAGCACAATAATGCTATGTATCAATCTGTTGGTAAGTGTTCCTTTGCTTTTTACTATAACCCCGTGAAAAGAACGACCGGCAGTGGTTATTATTCCTGGGAATTTGCTGCGTATAATAAATCAGCCTGGGATGGGCAGGATATTGATACTTTAAAGACGAATTCAACTTATGGCTGTTCAACTGCTTCTTCTGCTTGGCCTGGCTATTGTACTCTCTTGATTCAAGCTAACGGCTGGAAAATCCCTGATGATTATCCTTTTAGGGTTAAGTACTGATAAAAAAAGAGGACTTATAAACGTAAAGATTCCGAAACAAGTTAATAATGACATTATGACTGTTTTTTGAGAATGTTCGGTGTAAACTGCGATATTGACCCCTAAAAAATAGGCTGGAGATTATTTTTTTTCGTTAGAATAATCTGCAGTGCCCGGAAATTTATTCTGACCGGTTGTCATTTTTGTTATCCAGTATTGCATTTTCGGAATAAGAGTAGACAGAAACAGTGCAGATATTGCAAAACCTATACCCCAGTTGATAGAGTTCTTGATGAAGTTTTCACGGCAGAATTTTTGCAGTATATCTGAATTAATTTCTTTGCCGTATTTTTTTGCTTTTTTTATAAGTTTTGTTGTGTAATGGACTATATCTTCTTTTAGTTCTTTCAAGTCTTCATAATTTACGTATCTGTATTTATCTGTTGAGGCGTTTTGGGTTGCAACCGAGAATACATTTTGTAAAAATTCCGGCAAGTTTATTGCACCTTCCCTGAATATATCTTTGATTTGATCTTTTGTCAGTACAGAAACCCCTTCAAGTGTTGGCTGAAGTTTTGACATACGTTCTGCAAGATCTATATATTTCGTAATTGAGTCTTTGGAGAAGGTTTTGTGATTTTTCAAATATTCTTTAAATGTATCAAGAGTTATTACTTTATGTTCATCAAATTTTTGCAGAAGATCTTTATCAATGTAACCGACGTTTGTATTGTCTCCGAAGGCTTTTTTCGTAAATTCTTCAATGTTCATTTTTCCCCCGTTTTCATCCAAAACCGTCTGTAGAAGATCTGTAACCTGTTTTGCCGCAACAGGATCTAATCTTGTTTTACGACCATCTTCAAGCTGGTTAAGCCATCTGTTGATATTGGGCATACTGAACATATAGAAATAAATTGATGTTAGATCCCTGAATAAAACTTCTGTTCTTTCATGGTTATTCCTGGAGCTGATTGCCCGTCCGCCCGCTATTCCAACATCTGTTGAAAGAAGCTGATAGGTAGCATCATTTTCAAATTTATTAGCAATGGACAACAATGCAGCGTAATTCATTCCGAATGAAACTTGTTGATTATCTTCTGATTTGAGGAATTTATCCATTGATATTTTTTGATAACTAGTATTAATTTCATGATTTGTAGATTTATCAGCTTTATTGAAGTGTTTTTGATGATAAACGGCTGTTATGTGCTGGTTTATTTTAGGTACAACCAGACCGACAAGAACATTAGCAAGTAATATACTTGACCCGATTTTGAGGGCTTTAAATACTGCAATTTGTTTTTTTGTAAGACTTTTTAACCCTTTTGCGATTTTGATTTTTTTGTCGTCAAACATAAAGTTATGCAACGGTTTTCTAACCCCGTCTTCCTGAGCATCAAAATCATAGGTATGGAGGTTTAATATTTTTTTGCCAATATGGTCGTTCATTTTGTTGAACATTTTAACACCGGCGAACCAGAATAACGCTCCTATTGACTCTTCCGTAAATCTTTCTCTTGCTTCTTCAAAACCGCCTCTTTTATATGCCTGTAATGTTCTGCCGCCTGTAACAAAGCATTCAAGCAAAATTAAAGGAGCAAGACTTCTGCTGGCAATTCCCCGTACAAACCTGCGCGGGTAACTAAAGTTTGAAATTGTTTGAGGGGTTACATTCATAAATTTTTACCGTTCGAACAGTTTATTTAATATACCTGAAAAAATTTTTTTGCCTTAAAATTGTTTTTGTTTAATATTTTGTTACAACAAGATCAGCGTAAATTTTTATAAATAATTATTTAAAATTAGTAAAATCTTAATTATTTGTATTTTATATATAAAGAGGATATCTGTGACTAAAATAAATATAACAGAATGTCTTATGGCTGCATTAATCTAATGGATTATGATTATGAGGAAATGAGAAGATACATTAAAGCAAATGATTATATTTATATTCTTCCATAAGAGGAAGGAAATAGTCTTGTGTTAAGTAAAATGCCGGATGGGCGTCTAGGATTTCGAGTAAAATACAGTGATTTGGAACAACAGAGAATTGCTGATAAAGCTCTGCAAGAATTTTATCGTAATAAATAATAATTTTTGTTAAGATTTTTTTTCCCGGTAGCAATGTTTTTTATTTAGTGTTTTTAGTACAATAGAAGAAGAAGGTGTGTATATATGCAGATAAATCCGGTTAATAATAACTCCTATTCGAATAAGAAAAAAGACTTAAAAGTAAAAGCAGGTGTTATTGCTACGTCTGTTCTTGGAGTTGGAGCAGCTCTTGCGCATGTTTCAAAAATGCAGGGATTTTCTTTGTCCCCGACAATTATAAGAAAGACTCCGGTTAAAAAATGGGCAATTTTTGGTCTTTATAGTAAAAAACAACCAGATAAAAAAGTGTTGAAACTTGATAATCCGCTTGATATTATAGAAATTGCCTCGGCCTCAGTAGCAGGAGGTTTGGCAGGCGGAGCAATTTTTGATGACAAAAAATATTTTAAATCAAAATTAAAAGAATCCGTAAATCAGCTTTTGGGTAATATTTTAGTTCCTATTGCCTGTGTGTGGTCAGTGTCGGAATTATATGGAAAAAATAAAGATAAAATTTTAAAAGTGATGCCTCAGATAACGGAAAATGGCAATGTATCAAAATTTTTCAATAAGGTTATAAAAGCTTTACCGGCATCTGTTGCTACACTTGGCTCTTTAGCTGTCGGAATTTTTGCAGGAAACAGAGTTTCAAATATATTAAATGAAAAGATATTTCATAAAAAAGTTCAACGTGAAATTAAAGGCACTGATTTAGCGCCGCATGTTGACGATTTAGGAATGGCAATTTCTCTAACTGCTGAAAAATCGCCATTTTCTTCTTTTGTACAGAGAATAGTACCTTTGTTCCTATGTGTGCCGGGAATTGAGGTTGGAACTCATAGAGAAAAATAAAATTTTTGAAATCCAACAAAAAATTGTTATTTGTTTTCCGGTTCTTTCAGGATATCTGCGTATTTTTGTAGCTCATCTAGTAGTGGTTTATATTTTCTGTCAAGATTATTTCTTACATTTGTTTTTTTAGAAGCAGGAGTATTTTGAACCTGCATGTCTATTTTGGCAATAAGTGCTTTTTTCAGAAGTTCTGGAATATTTAAAGCTGTAGGGTTTTCGCTTGAAAGATTCTGGTAATATTTATCAAGAAAATCAGCACTTATACGTTCTTTCCAGTTTTCTTTTCTGCTGCTTCCGCCTATATTGTATGTTACATCTGTAATCCCTAGAAGATCGGCAAAGGATATCTGAAATTTAGGAGTTGTCATAAGTTCTGCAAATTTTGCATAAATTCTTTCTCTATCGTTTGTATTATAAAGTGTTGAAAGTTCTTTTCTAATTTCATTTATATTTTTTCTGCTGTCATCAATATTAAGATATCCCGCAAGGTAATTACTGTCCCAAGCGTAGGCTTCTCTTGTATATTCACCATTTGTACCATCTTTCATTGTTCCTATACGGTGCATATATGTCATTGCAGGAACATTGTCGTGTGAACCTATAAGATACCAATCGTTTTCCCTTCCTTTTGACAGTAAATCCTGTGCTCTGTTCCAGTCAAGATTTTGAATTTTTGGTAAATTAAGATCTTTTTCGTATATTTGTATAAACATTGGTGGGTAACTACAAATATCTTCCCATACAGGCAGGTCAACGGATATTTTATGTTCTTTTAATGTTGGGATAACGAGTTTTTTTAGTAAATTCGGATAATCCCAGTATTTGTCATATTCATTACCGTTTGAATCTCTTAATTGTGACAGATATTTTTCTACATTCGTGTTTTTATTGTTATTGTCAGAAAATTCGCTATCCTTAGCATTTTTAGATAATAGATAAGGCTCAATCAGTCCCATTGCATGATCTATTCTTATATTTTCGCAAAATTCAAGTGCGAAATTTATTTTTTCTTTTAGAAATTTCCCGCCTACATTCAAATTGCTGTCATTGTCCTGTTTAAATATTTTTTTAGGATCAATTACCGGTATATGCCATCTTTGAGATTTCCCGGAGTTTTCTCTTGCACCCATTTCCCAATCATTTAAAAATGCTTCTTTATAACGCCATTTGTCCATTTGAGAGCATCCGACAAGAAGATCATTTATATATTTAAAATTGTATTTATCACGCCATTCTTTATTTTCTTTTATTTGTTTTGTTGCAATAAATTGTTCAAATTTATATTCATTAATTGTTTCATTGTTGTCATTAACAAGATCATTGTAATATTCTATTGCATCAAGTTCTCCGTTTCTTATATCAGTCAGTAAATTACTGTCTTTTTCCGGCCAGTTATCCGAATTATTGTCTTGGTATTTTTTTTCGAAAATTTTGTAAAGAGCTTCATCTGTCAGACGTTCGTCATGTCTATCTCTAAATGACATAAATTCGTTATTTAATACTATAATTTCAGGCTTTTCAGCTTTTAAACCTGCTGTGAAATTATCGTACGCTTCTTTTAATGCGTAATCATAAATTTTTTCTGCTTTGTCAAAATCTGACATGTCATAATTTTTATTACTGTTATGAGGAAGTTCGGTCAATTTGTTATAAGTTGTTTCTGATAAAATATTCCCGTACTTGTTTGTTGTTAGTTCTTCAAGATCTATAAATAATTTATTTTTGGCAAATGCTGATGAATTATAGGGAGATGGATTAATTATGCCGTCGGCATTTTTTTCAAGAGATCCGCCGGGACCAAGCTGGTTGCAATTAAAGCCGTAGAGCATTAAAAAGTTAATCCAGTTTTTTGCGGATTTACCATAAGGAGAACCAGAGTATGTATTTCTTCCGTCTGCTGGAAAGCATGAACCATGCGTAATGCAGCATCGCTCTTTTACTCCGATTGCATTATATGCTTCATTACATGCCTTTTGCAAACCCGGTTCTTCTTCTTTTGTGGGGCGTCTTTGAAATGTTATTTGATTGTTTATCCCTAATATGCGCATACTTTTTCAAAACTTCAATAAAAATTTTTTTGCTTTTTTATTAAATAATATTAAATTTCAGAAATAATATCTATTTGAGCATTGCATCCGATTTCTTCTCTTGAAAGTACGGTAATATTGTTCATGTAGTTGCTTAACAGGGTAAAAATCAGGTGTCTGAATTCTAAAGGTACAATTAATTTAGGATTTTGAATATTAAATTGTGTTATTTTTTTATTAAGTTTTTCTGCAAGTTTTTCTGCAAAACCTGCATCAATTCTGATTATCGAATCATCGCTTTCATCAAAATCCGGTGTAAATTTATCAAGAGTTTTATCTGAAATTTCAAAAGCTGTAATTATTCCTTCGTCATTACTGTTATTAATGCATATACGTCTTGACAGTGAAAGACGTATTTTTTTTATTAAGTCTAATTTTGAACTTTCTTGTGCAAAGTCATTTATTTTTTCAAAAATATGTGTAATATCTTTTATAGAAATTTGTTCTCTAATAAGACTTGTAAGTATAAATCTTAAATCTGACAGTGAGATATAATCGGGTATTATATTTGCGGCAAGAAAATCATTTGTATGATTAACAACTTCAATATATTTATCAAGTTCTTCATAATCCAGAAGATCATCCACATATTTTACAGCGCAGAATTCAAGTGCTCTTGCTATGAATTTGGAGCCTGACAGTCCTTTTTGCCAGAAGTCTCTAGTTTTTTCTTTTTCAATCCAAATAATTTTGCGTCCTGTGATTTTGTCGATGTCTGTTACGGAGTTTTTCAATTTTTTTTCAAGATGCAGTTCGTCAGCAAAAAACATTAGAAAATTCGGGTAAACACATGCTCTAAACACATCAATCCCTCTGATTAATATTGCAAATTCATATGGATTCAGATTTTCATCATCCTGAAAAACAATTTTTGGTATGACATAACCCAGATCTTCAGTCAGTTTCAGACGCAATTTAACGGTTTCAGCCAAAAGCTCTTCTTCTGGCAATTCTTGTTCGGGATCAATATAACCCAGAATTTCTTCACTCAGATGTATTGATAGTTTTTCTTCTTTTAGTTTTGGATACATAGTATCAGGCGAGATTGCTTTGGACAGTTTAAGTTTTAGATCTTCAAGTTCTTTTAAGCCGGCAGAGATTTTATCATTTAATTTTTTTCTGCTTACTGATGCAGGTGCCTCACCTTCAAGTTCCTTTTTTATTTTGGCGATTTTAGTTTTTTGTTCCCGGATTTTGCTTTGAATTTCAAGACATATTTCATAGGGAGACTGTTTTGTTGAAAGCATTTTTTCCATTTGGCTTTTGAATGTTGATATATTAATAGTATCAGCATTGATTTCATCAGAGGAGCTTTCTGCTTCGCGCATAAAAATACAGTTACAAACATAGTGTCCATCTTCACTTTCTACTTCCTGCATGCTGTATAATTCCCAGTTATTCATAGACATTTCATTCAGAAGATTTTGAAGTTCCTGAGTGTTATCGCTTGAGCAAGTTTTGATAACATACTGCATTTTTTTATTAAACATAATTTATCCTTAGTGTTTGTCTTTATCAATCAAAATTTTTAAAGCTTCAATTGCGGTTTTTATAGCTTTATCTGTGTCGTGAACTACAGGGTTTTCAAGATTTAACTTTTCTCTTTCTTGATTTGCAACTGTTAAAAATACCGATCCAACACGGACTTTAAGAAAACTGCCGGCTATAAAAAGTGCAGCCGATTCCATTTCGGAAGCTAAGCAGCCCATTTTTTTCCAGGCTTCCCATTTGTTTAAAAGTTCATAATTTACAGGCATTTTTTCTGGATTGTGCTGACCATAGAAGGAATCTTTACATTGGACTACTCCTGTATGTTTTTCATATCCGAGTCTATCAGCTGCAAGAACGAGCGAATTTATTACATCAAGATTTGCAACGGCAGGAAATTCTATGGGAGCATATTCTCTGGAAGTCCCTTCCATTCTGACAGCTCCTGTTGCAATCACTATATCTCCACCTTTAACATTGATATCAATCCCTCCGCATGTTCCAACTCTAATGAAGGTTTTTGCTCCTGTATTAACAAGTTCTTCCAAAGCAATGGAGGCAGAAGCTCCGCCTATACCGGTTGATGTAACGCTTACTTTAGTTCCGTTTAAATAGCCGGTGTAGGTGGTAAATTCTCTTCTGTCAGCTGTCAATGTTGCATTATCAAAATATGCTGCTATTTTTTCGCATCTTTTAGGATCTCCGGGTAATATTACATACTCTCCGGCATCACCTTCTTTGAGGCCGATATGATACTGTTCGCCATTTTGTGAATATTTCATTTAAGCTCCTGAGTTAAAATTGACCGCTCTTTAATTTTTGTATTACAAGATCAGATATATCAACCCCGCCTACAAAAATTACTCTGTAATCTACGATTGCATCCAGCTTTTGTTCTACAAGAACCTGTTTTGTTGCTGCCTGAATTTTATTATAAACCTGTTCTTCTTTTTGTGATTTAAGTTTCATATAAGCATCTTCTTTCAGCTTAAATTCACGTGCTGTTTGTTGTTCAAAGTTCTGTTTTTTCAAAGGGGTATCCAATGCTTTATACTGTTTTTCTTTATCGACCATATACTGCTGCATTTCAAGCGCTTTTGCGTCAATTTCTTTTATTGCCTGTTGCGCAAAAGGAAATCCGTCCTGAACTTTTTGATAGTCAATATAACCGATACCTGCCGCATCAGCCTGATTTGCGAGAATTGTAAATAAACCTGCGCTCATTAATAGTGCTGCTAATTTAAATTTTTTCATTGTTTTGTTACCTCCTGAAGAATTTATATTAATACATAATGTCGCCTACACCAAAAGTAAAGTAACCGCTTTCGTTTCCATTGGCACCCGGATTGGTAAGCGGAATACCGTAATCAATTGATAACGGTCCCATTCCGGGAATATAAAGTTTCAATCCAATACCTGCAGACACAGCATACAGCGGTCTGTCGTATATCTGGTCTGTAATGGACGGGTTGAAGATTTTACCTGCATCAGCCCAGACTGTAAATCTCAAATTATTTAAGAAGTTAATTCTTGTTCTGTCAAGAAACGGAATAGGGGTTGCAAATTCCGCACTGCCCATAATAAATGCATCACCGGTACCGACTCCGCTCATTTTGAAACCTCTGATAGTATAAGGTCCGCCTAATCTGTATGCCATAACTTCAGGCATATTGTCGCCATGTATTTTCCCGCCGCCTTTGGCCGTGAATGATAATGATGATTTTTTTCCGACCGGGATATATTGTTTTACCATACCGGTTAATTTCCCGTGCGTTTTATCAAAATCTAAGATACCGATTTCTTCGTCAAAGCGTAAACTTGCCATGGTACCTTTACGGGTTACGGTTGCATTATCGCGTGTATCATATAATAAGGCAGGACTTAAAGATAGGAAAAATCCCCCATCAAGTTGTTTTGCTCGTTCGGATATTGGAATATTGTATCTGGAATAAAGGTTTGTAATTTTTCTTCCGTCGCCTTCAGAGACGTCTATATTTTCAACGCCGAGAGAGAAGGTACCTGTCACATGTTTGTTGAATTTCATTCTGTGTGCAACGGTTGCTTCAGCTCCGATTCTTCTTTCTATTGCCAGTGGAACCTGATAAGAGCCGAAATCCCTGTAGAATATTTTACTCATTAATGAAGTATCGGCGTTATAGAAATAAGGTTTAAAATAGCTTAACTCTGCCTGTAAATTCATGCGTCTTTTTATGGATGAGTCATTTAAAATTACACCGGTACCTGCAATACCGTTTAAGGATAGTCTTTCATTTCTTCCTAAAAAGTTGTTATCGGAAATTCCGACAGAACCGAAAACACCGGTAACAGAATCTATACCGCCACCGACAGAGATACTTGCGGTTCTTTGTTCTTCAATATTAATTGTTATATCGTATTTATCAGGATCTTCTGTGGGTTCAATTTCTCTGGTTACATCTTTAAAAGCCTGAGTTGCATAAAGTCTTACCAGATCTTCTTTCAGAATATTTTCGTTATATACCTGACCTGGTTCAGTGAGGATGTTTCTTTCTATTACGTAATCTTTTGTTTTCTCATTGCCGGATATCAGTATCCTGTTTATTGTACCTTCTTTTATACTGATATTAATTGTTCCATCGGGGTCGTCGTATGCATCATCAATTCTTGCGAGAATATAACCTTTTGAACTGTAGCAGTCTTGAATTTTTGCAATGGCTTCGTTCAATTCCGCTATATTTTGCGGTTTACCTTTCATAGGAAGAAGGTAGGTGAGTATTTCATCGGTAGAGATTACAGTATTTCCTTCTATTGTAAAATCGGTTACGGGGGCATTTTCTTCCAGAGCAATTTTTAAAGTTATTGTACCATCAGAGTTGTTCACGGGAATAGCTCGCATGTTTTCAGTAAAGTATCCGAGCTGGTAAATGGCTTTCAAATCTCTTTGTACTAATTCTCTGTTATAGGTGTCACCTTGTTGAAGCTTCATTTGCTGGAGTATGACTGAAGTATCTATTACGTTATTACCCAGTATTTCAATAGTTTTTATTATTCTTTTGTTTTTATCTTTGTCTTTGTCTTTGGAATTTTTGCTTACAGAGGCAGAGGTGGATATGGAATCTTCAATATTTTGAACAGCAGAAGCAGGTTGGAGATTACCTTTATCGTTGTCAGATGAGGCTCCCCAAAAATTATTTGTTTTGGCGCTGCTTTGAAGCGGGCAGATTAGAACTAAAAGCAGGGCTATTACAGATATATAAAATTTGTTCAGTGAATTCAAAAAATCTCTACCTTAAAAATTTCATTATACTATCCTAAAAAATATTATATCATAAATTAAAAAAAGTGGAACATGTTAAATTAACATAAACATTTTTTGTAAACGTCATTTTTGTTAATGTTATAGAGTGTGGAAAGTATTACTGCAATCTCTTTTGCTTTAAAATTTTTGGATTTTAATAAAGAAATTTTTTCATTGATATCTATAAATTCGAGATTGTTTTTTCTGAATACTAGTGCGACGATTTCACCTTTTGGTGTATTTTTTTTGAAGTATTCAATAACATTTTTTATATCATCAATAATGATTTCTTCAAAAATTTTCGTAAGTTCTCGTCCGACAGCAGTTTTGGAATCTGGGCGGATTCTAGCAATAATTTCAAGAGTATTTAAAATTCTTTTAGGTGAATCATAAAAAACGAGATCTGTTGATTTATATTTTTTTAAAATATTTTCAATTTGAGTTGTTTTTTTAGGTAAGAAGCCTGTAAATATAAAATCTTCATCTTTTCTCGGGATTTGGGATAGAAATGTTGCAACGGCATTCGCTCCTGCAAGTGATGTAACTTTAAAATTTTGTTTTCTTAATTCTTCAATAACAATAGCACCGGGATCGCAGAACAGAGGTGTTCCGGCATCTGATACAAGAGCAATTTGTTTTCCTTCGTTAAGAATTTTTAAAAAGCAGTTGATTCGTTCTTTTTCGTTGAATTTGTGGTAAGAAATGCATTTTGTTTTAATATTATAATAATTAAGAAGTTTTTGGGTGACCCGTAAATCTTCACAGGCTATGATATCAACCTGTTTAAGAATTTCAATTGCTCTGATGGTGATATCACTGAGATTTCCGATGGGTGTCGGAACTATATAAAAATCATACTTTTTCATATTTTGATTATATATAAAAAACATAATAAATGTGTTATGTAAATAAATTGAAAAATATAATTCAGATAAGTATAATAAAATATTATGGATGATTTAGATACAAGCAAACTTGTTGATTTAAAACGTAAAGTTAGGGATAAACTTGAGCAAACAGAACTTTTCCGTTTTAAAGGTACTGTTTCAAAACTTTTAGGACTGACTGTTGAAGTTAAACTTCCAGGATTAAAAATTGGTGACTTATGTTATATTGAAACAAAAGACGGCCGTAAAAAACCTGCTGAAGTTCAGGCTTTTAAAGGTGAGGCCGCACAGCTTCTTTTACTTTATGACGGAGAAGGCATAGGTCAGGGAAGTCTTGTTACCTCAACAGGACAGCCTATTATAATTCCTGTCGGTGATTTTTTGCTTGGTCGTCTTATAAATCCTATGGGAAATCCGATTGATGGAAAGCCTTTAGATACAACAGGAGCTGAATGGCGTCCTGTTGAAGGCCCTCCTCCCGGACCATTTGAAAGACCTATTATTACGGAGGTATTTTCAACAGGAGTTAGAGCGATAGACAGCTGTATGACTATGGGATGCGGTCAGCGTTTAGGCTTATTTGCAGGTTCAGGTGTTGGAAAAAGCACGCTTCTCGGTATGATAGCAAGAAACTCTGACGCGGATGTTAACGTTGTTGCGTTGATTGGAGAACGCGGACGTGAGGTCAAAGAGTTTGTAGAAGATGCGCTCGGAGAACAGGGTATGGCAAAATCCGTGCTTGTCTGTTCAACAGGTGATCAGCCGCCTTTGATACGTCAAAAGGCATTATTAACTGCAACTGCTGTTTGTGAATATTTTAGAGATCAGGGAAAAAAAGTTTTCTTGATGACAGATACCGTTACCCGTTGTGCTATGGCCGGTCGTGAAGTTGGTTTGTCACTCGGAGAACCGCCTACTATGAAGGGGTATCCACCTTCTATATTTTCCTGGCTTCAAAAGGTTCTTGAGCGTGCCGGAAACAGCCCGAAAGGCTCTATTACAGCTTTATATACAGTTTTAATGGAGGGTGATGATATTTCGGATCCTATTGTAGATATTGTACGTGGTATTGTTGACGGACACATTTTCTTATCAAGAAAAGTCGCAGAGATGAATCATTATCCCGCCATTGATGTTTTAGGCAGTATTTCAAGGTTAATGTCTTCTATTGTGACTCCTGAACACAGGGAGGCTGCCGGGAAATTGCGTGCAATTATGGCCTTATACCGTGAAAATAAAGACTTAATTGATGTAGGTATGTATCAGCCGGGGACTAACCCACGTCTTGATACCGCAATTGAAATGATGCCGAAAATTAATGCATTTTTACAGCAGAGAACATCTGATATTGTTAGCATGGATACAACTATTAGTACGCTTATTGAAATGATGCGGGGTGTTGAAATTTAAAAGTTTTAATATTTTTTGTGTTACAATAATTTGCGGAAGGAAAAGAAACTATGAATTTACCGCAAAATTTCGGCCCCGCAATGTTAATAACTCTGTTTGCAGGTTTGTCTACAGCAATCGGAGGCGGTATTGCTTTTATTGTAAAAAAAGATAATTTGAAAGCTTTATCTGTCGGCTTAGGTTTTTCTGCCGGTGTAATGATATTTGTATCATTTATGGACATGCTTCCCGAAGCCGACAAACTGCTTATGGCAAATTTCCCGCAGATTCATCAATGGTTAACGTTCGCAGGGTTTATTATCGGTTTGTTTGTCGCTATTCTTATTGATTATTTTTTGCCTGATCATATTGATACTGAAGATGTTTTAAATCCTGATGCACCTGCGCATAGAGATTACAAAATTAAAAGAGCGGGTATGTTTACGGCAATTGCTATCTGTGTGCATAATTTCCCGGAGGGGATGGCAACATTTTTTACAACAACACAAAATATTACACTAGGGCTTTCTGTCGGTATTGCGATTGCTATTCATAATATACCGGAAGGTATTGCAGTCGCGCTTCCAATGTATCATGTTACGGGTAAAAAACGTTATGCAATGCTTTATGCGGCATTATCAGGAATAACAGAACCTATCGGGGCGCTTGCCGGAATGTTTATTTTTGGTTTATTTCTACCGCAGGTGTTGATTGGAGCTTTAATGGCTGCTGTTGCAGGAATTATGATTTATATTTCGTTTGATACTTTGTTGCCTCTGGCTAAAGAATACGGTGACTGGCATCAGTCTATTGTCGGAATTCTGTCAGGAATTCTTGTTATATGGGTAAGCTTAATTTTGATTGGCGGTTAGTATGGTAAATTTGTCGAATTTATTTGATTTAGGGCGTAATTTGTATGCACTCCCGTGGTACAATAGCAGAAGCGGGCTGGCTCCTGTTCCTTTGAGATACTTTTTTGAATTAACTTACCGCTGTAACCTTCAATGTCCATATTGTTATGTCGGTAACGATAGGCAAAAAGACGAATTAACAACAGATGAATGGTTTAAAATAATTAATCAGATTTCGTGGTATTCGTTTGTTACGCTTGTTGGCGGTGAGCCTTTAATAAGAAAAGATTTTATTGATATCTTGATGAAAACCGCTAAAAAAACTTTCGGCAAGCTCAATGTAGTATCAAACGGAATTTTAATTAACGATGAAATTATTGATGCTTTTATTAAAAGCAAAATGATGCTTTTATCGATTTCATTAGACGGTTACGGTAAAAATCATGACATTAACAGGGCAAAAGACGGAATATGGGATAAGATTATGAACAATTTTGATAATATGAATTCCCGTAAAAAACGCCCTATGGTTGATATTAAAACTATTGTTCTTGAAAATAATCTTGATGATCTTGTGAAACTTTATAAAATGTGTGACACGTATAAGTTTAATTTCCTTTCTATTTCATTTTTGAGAAATAACAATCTAAAGCAGAATTCTGTTCTTTTTGACAGTTTTGTACCGGAATTCAATGCGAATTATCCGATAGAAAAATATTTTGATATGGAGCATTTTAAAGAAGTTTATAACGAACTGATGAGTTTAAGCAAAAAATCAAAAGTTAAAATCCGTTTTTCTCCGAAATTTGAGTATTCTAAAGATCCGCTCGCCAAAATTGAGGAGTTTTTTAATTTGCCTGCACACAGACCTGTCTCTGATATTTATAAACCCTGTATGTATCCGTATTCAAATATGATGATAACTCCTTCGGGCGACGTTTATCCGTGTCTTTCGCAAAAAATCGGAAATGTAAAAGATATGAAAATAAAGGAGGTATTTAACCTCCCGCATTACAGGTGTTTCCGTAAAAATCTTAAAGCTGCAAAAGTTTTCGGAGCCTGCCAGATGTGCTGTGAGCTATGTGTAAAATAACTATCTTATAAAATCTTTCCAGTAAGTTTTGCCTTTTTCTGTCGGATGAGTGTCACTAATTGCAAAAACGGCACAGCTGAAACCAGTACTTGATTTTTTGCATTCGTCTTCACCTTTGATAAACCCATTGACATTGATAGAATTGGTTGTCGGATTATTTTTATGTTCCTGCCCCATTGGAATTACATGTCCATCAACTGTAAATAAGAAAAGAAAAATATCATATCCATATTTATTTGGAAGTTTTTCTCCGTTTACATCAACACATAAAACAGGTCCGTTTTCATTACTGTTTTTTGGTAAATCGTTAAAAGCAAATATTCTTCCGATATTATCTGTATAATAACCTGAATTATTACATATTATACGGTTCTGTGCGTTCCCGTTTAAATGATAAATAGTATA
Organism: Candidatus Gastranaerophilales bacterium; assembly: GCA_944326015.1. Taxonomy (GTDB): domain Bacteria; phylum Cyanobacteriota; class Vampirovibrionia; order Gastranaerophilales; family Gastranaerophilaceae; genus Stercorousia. The sequence continues at coordinate 13,327 of CALVCJ010000022.1, read as the reverse complement.
ACCTTCAATTTCATCAACATTTTGCCATTGTGCATTATTGTATTTGTGTCCGCCTTGAAAATATTTCATGAAAGCATTGGCCAAAGGAATCGGCGATGTATTTTCATTTAGATATTTTTCTACAATTGAAATACCTTCGTTACTGTAAAACATCATAGACGCCTGATTTAATTCAGAATAAGTTTTTTTAAGCGCGACTTCAAGTTCTTTTTTGTTAGTTCTGTTAATAAGTGCAGGCATAGTCATTGCTGCTACAATTCCTATAATTCCGAGGGTAATTAGAACTTCTGCCAATGTAAATGCTGTTCGACGGATATTGTCAAAGTGGGCTACGTGTGTAGCACTTTCTGCTAGAGTAAACGCGGCGCGTTTCCACGGTGAATAAGTTCGTTTCTTGAGATTAGTGTCATTCTGAATCAAGTTCCGAATGACACTAGTTCTAAAAACCTTTGTTACATCTATATTCTGCCGGGGGGGGGCAGCTCAAAGCTTCTCTATACAACATTTTTCATCCTCCTAAATTTTTCTTATGAATTTATTATTTACGATTTTTAGGAATTTGTCAAGTGTTAACATGAAAACATGGATGCATATTCATGTATATTTAATCGTGGACTTTTCAAATTTAAAAAATACGTTATACTGAAAATGTGGTTAAGGTTCACGCCCTCAAGATGGCAAAATCGTTTACCATATACGTGTCAGGGGATAGTAGCAGTATGGGATATATTCATTGCTGCGGCGCATTACACAAGACCAGAACTTACCGTCTTGTACCGCGGGATAATTTTGTGCTGTGTGAATTGGATTACTTAACCAGATGCCCTGTTTGCGGACATACGGTTGCACAGCTTACAAGAATTGACAAAGATGATAATATTTCTATTGTCAGAAAAGTTAATAAAAAAGCAAAAGAATTTTTGAAAAAATTGAAGAATTTTGTTCTTTATGAGGAACGTCCAATAAATTACAACAAGAGAAATTATGGAAGGTTTTATCTGAATTATAACGAGTTTGGTGTTAAAAAAAGATGTTATTCTAACCTTAGTACATTAAAAATCGGGCTTTCAGAAAACAAAGATTTAAAAATCAATCCTTAAAATTATCTTACTCTCTGGGCGGTTTTACCGCCCCTTATTTTTTTGAACGGAAATATTATGAATGAAATTTAACTATTTTTTTATATGCTAGGTGTAAATATAAAAGTATAAGGAATTAGGAATATGACGCTATCTCCAAAACAGGTTGAAGTATTAACCTTGGTTGCACTAGGCTATTCCGATAAAGAAATTGGTGTCAAATTAAATATAGCTTACGGAACCGTGAGAAACCATATAGATAAAGCTGTTTTAAAATTAAATGCGCACAACAGAACACATGCAGTTATGATTTATAAATTGATAAAAAGAGACTGGTTAGAGGAATTCTATGAAGAGGATAATCATACACTGGACGGCAGGAGGATATTTCCCGACAGATTTTGAAAAAGAACATTATCATTTTCTTGTTGACAAAAACGGTGTTGTCTGTGAAGGAATGTTTAAACCGGAAGATAATGAAATTTGCAAAATTAACCGCTATGCAGCCCATACGGGCGGCGGAAATACCCACAGTATAGGGGTTGCAATTTGCGCTATGGCAGGGTTTAAGAATAAAAAAGAAATAGGAAAATATCCGATTTTAAAAAAACAATTTGAACGGACGATGGAATTTTGTGCATCGCTTTCTGTGAAATACCATATTGACATTAATCCGCAAAATATAATGACACACTATGAATTCGGTGTTAAAAATCCTAAAACAACATCAGCGGGAAAAGTAGATATTATTTATCTGCCTCCTTATCCGTGGGTTGAAAAAGATGAGATAGGAAGTTTTATCCGATCAAAAATTAAGTGGTATAAACAAAAAGTTAGCAGATAACAGGAGTATATTATGGAAGTTGCTTATTATAACTTAGCCGGCGGAATAAATCAGGCTTTAACAAAAACTGAGCTTGGTGTAGAAACAAAAAAAATTTACTGGACAGATGCTGAGAATGTTGAGATTTTTCAAAATAGAGGAATTCTTAAACAAAATGGCAATTCTTTATTTTTAAATATAGAAGAAGAAATAACTGGTATGGCTGAAATGAAATCTTATGATGTCAGCAAACTCGTTATTACAACTGTTTCTGGAAAAATATATGTATATGATGAAAGTCATAGCGAAAAAACTCTCGTAAATAAGACTTTAACAGGTCTAAAACCGGAATTTTTAAACTTTTTAAACGGAATTCTTATATTAACAGAAAGCGACGGTCTGTTTTACATAAAGAATAATTCAGATTATGACATTGTTAACTGTAATCTTAAAGATTTATCGGGGGAAACTCTTGTCGGCGGTTCTATGGCTGTTTATAAAGGCAGGGTTTGGATTGCAAAAGATGCAACAATTTATTTTTCTGCACTCGGTACTTATGATGATTTTACAACGGCAGATGATGCCGGTTATATTAATGAATTTCATACAGATACCGGTTCAATAACAGCTCTGAAACCTTATAAAGATTATCTTGCAGTTTATAAAAAAGACAGTGTATATATACTGTCAGGTACAAATCCTGATGATTTTGCTATCACGTTATTTGCAAATAAAGGTGCTGTAGGAAATTCATCAATTATAAATGTTGAAAATAAACAGTATTTTTTGAGTAACGGAATATTTGCTCTTGAACAGGTTGGTGAGTTAAATCAAATACAGTTAGGCAGTGAAATATCGTTAAAAATAAAAAATGAATTTTCGCTTTTCGGGAAAGTAGAAAATACAATAACACTCCATTATGAACGAAAAAATCAGATGTGGTATTTTTTCCCTTACGCTGATGATAATTATTATCACACAGTATGGATAAATGATTATATAAATAAGGCATGGTACAAGAGAGTTATACCACAAAATATTGTAACTGCTTGTGTTTATAATGACTACATTTATACGGCCGATGAGTCTGGAAAGATATACCGTGAAGATTACGGTAAAACTTTTAACGGCAGCCCCGTTGAATTTATGTGGAAATCTCCATTCCTTGCAATATCAGAACCGCATCACAGAAAGATGATAGATGAATTTTATTTTCTTCTGGATACTGAATATGATAATGACTTTTATTTCTCTGTTTATAAAGATTATGACAGTGAACTTTCCGATGATCAGGAGCATATATTTTCAATTCATCAGGATCATTTAATCTGGGCAGATAATTCAACTTCTGATAATTTACCCTGTCATTGGGCTGAAGAAGATGCGACAGTTCCTGTATGGCCTGTGAATAAGGATACAATGGAAAAAGCAGAAATATCTGAAGCAAATTATTCGGTTCAGTTATGTGTTTCAGGAAGCGAACAAACAAATTCGTGCGCCATTATAGGACTGCAATTTAGAGAAATTTATAACGATGATTAAAATTATTACACCGCTCATAAAAGTTATTAAGTAAAAAAGAAAGGGACAAAAACATGACAACAGGTGAAACATCTACCACAGCATCAACCGGAACAACAAATGCTTATTCTGCATTTATTCCTGAGATTTGGAGCCAGAAATTAAATTATATGCTGGAAAAAGATTGCGTTATGCTTCAGTGCGTAAACAGAAACTGGGAAGGCGAAATTAAAAATCAGGGTGATAAAGTGAAAATTATTACCCCGTCTGAAGTTACAATTTCAACACTTGGCACAGACAGTATTACATATAGTGAGCTTGAGCCGGAATCTCAGGAACTTGTTATTGATCAAAAAAAATTCTTTGCCTTTAAAATCAACGATATTGCTTCAGTTCAATCAAATGTTGATATTATGGAAGCTCATTTAAAAAATGCTAAAAAAGCTATAGAAGAAGTACAGGATTCATATCTTCTTTCTTTGCATGCAAATGTTGATAACAACAATGTTGTAGGAACGGAAGAATCTGCAATTACTCTTGATAAAACAACTATTTATTCAAAATTTGTTGAACTTGCACTTTGCTTGAAAAATTCTGATGCAGTATCAGCAGGCGTAAGACCTTGGGTAGTAATAAATCCGAAGATTGAATCTTATCTTTTACAGAGTTCGGAATTTATAGGAGCACACAATGTGGCCGACGAAACCTTGAGAAACGGTGCAATAGGAAGAATTGCAGGCATGGATGTTCTTGTCAGTACAAACTTAACCGCTGTATCAAGTAAATATTACGTTCTTGCCGGTACAAACGAAGCTATCACGTTTGCTTCACAACTATCTAAAATTGAAAGTTTGCGTGATAAAGATTCGTTCTCCGATCTTGTCAGAGGCTTGTATCTCTATGGTGCAAAAGTAGTTCAGCCGAAAGCATTGGCTAAGATGATTGTTAGCGCTGCTTAGGCATTTATACCCCGCAATGCATCTCCTTTCGGAGATGCATTTTATTGAAAATAAGAGGTAAACATTGTGTTTGAAAATTTAAAGTCAAAAATTAAAGAACTTGCAAAGGCAGCTGTTTTAAAGGCAGAAGAAAAACTCGGCAGCCAAAATGGCCAGGAAAAGAAAAAAATGGCAATAAAATACATTGTTCAAAAAATTCCTGTTCCTGTAATATTCAAGCCGGTAATTTCATTTTTTCTGTCATCATTTATTGATGATGCAGTTGAATTTGCCGTTCAGTATATGAAAGGCGGTTTATAGCTTTTTGTGTATAGTTGTAACATATGAAACTTATAAAAGAAGGATAGAAAATTATGAATAACGGACAAAACATAAACAATATTTCATCCTATGCCGGTAATCAGCAGGCGGCATTACAGCAGCCATTCACTAACCCTGAAATATATAAACAGATGGCTGTGAATGATTTAAAAAAAATAGAAAACCTTGTACAAACAGGAGTTATGACACAAGAGCAAGGACAAAATTTAATGAATTATGTAACTCAAAAGGCGTTTGAAAAGTATACACAATTAAGTCAGCAGCAGAATATGCAAACTCCCGGTTATGCACAAGTTCCTCCGCAATTAAAAAATCCGCAGAATATTAATGTTCCGCCTGATTTCTTTAACCGCGACGGAAGAATTGATGTTTTCGAATATTTAAAAAATTCAAATACCGCTTTTGATGAGGATGAACTCTCAAAAATATCTGAACTTGTAGAAAAAATTGAAAAAACTGCAGTTGCAAGATATTTGAGAGAATTGGAACACGAAAAAACATTGAATAACGAAAATGAAACCGCAAAACGCAAGCTTCGCGCAAATGCGCAGAACTCTGTATCAGGCGGTAACGGTAACCTGGTTTTCACTCGTGAACAAATCGGCAAAATGAGCGGTGCTGAATTTGCTAAGTACGAACGTGCAATAATGGACCAGTTAAAAAAAGGTCTTATTAAATAGCAATATTCAAAAAAAATCTTTCAGTAAAACAGCCTTTTTTAAGGCTGTTTTGCCTGAAAGATTTTAGGAAAGGACATATTATATGAATTATCTTGAACTTATAAATAAATGTCTTGTAGAACTTAATTACAAGCAGGTTAATGCATTTTCGGAACTTACCAAAAATGACCATAAAAAACTTAAAAATATTATAAATGTTTTGAATACGGAAGTTTGCGGGTATGAAAAATGGGATTTTCTTTTGCGAAAAATAGTTTTAACACTGCCGGCAAAAACCGCAGAAGCTGAAAATACAATAGATGGACGTATTGCTTCTGTAATATCAGATGGTGAAAAATTTGATTATCATGAAAACTTTGAAACATTTTTTACTGATTCTCAACCTCAAAATACGTATAGTTTGTTTAATGATAAAATTTTGTTTCCGATTTTTGATAAGGACAAAAATATAGAAATTATCTATTACACGAAAAATTGTGCTAAAGACACACAGGGAAATGAAAAGTTTTCTCTTGAAGAAGGCGATGATGTATCTTTAATTCCTGATCCTTTTGCTGAGCCTATACTTGTTTACGGGGCTTGTATGAGACTTAAAGGCAATCCAGGACATGTACGTTTCAGCTACTGGTACAGTATGTATAAGGATGCACTTGCAAATTTGCGTTCAAGAATTTCTCCAAGTCTTGACGAAAAACCGTCAGTAAAATTACACAGAACATAACTGTTTTGTAATGACATTTGCAGGTCAACAACATTTGCAGGCGCAAAAAAAACAGGAAGTTTAAAATTCATTTCCCCTCCTGTTAAGATTTACACTAGCCGAAATATAAATAGCATGTTTATTATACAATTTTTTTTCAAAAATTTCAAATAATACGAAGAATTGTAAAGAAATGTACATAATCTATATCCTATAAAAACAATGAAACGACTTACAAAACAACAGAAAAAATTTGTCACGGAATATATAAAAACGCTGAATGGTGAGCTTTCAGCAAAAAATTCAGGCTATAAATCCGTAGATTTAAAAGAAACAGCTGCACAACTTTTATCAGATGAACTCATAATTAAAGAAATAAAATTTCAACTGAAAAGTCAAATATATTCGTTAAGGGTAAATAAGGGCTATGTAATTCAAAAACTTCTTCAGATAGCCGAATTTTCCCTTGAAGAGGAAGATGTTTATGACAAAGATGGCTGTTATACAGGTAAAAAAAAGCTCCGTGATACATCGGCGGGTCTTAAAGCGCTTGAAAGCCTGTGTAAATATCTAGGCTTCAGTTCTCAAAGCGAAGAACGTGATTACAAAGAGGCAAAAATTATTACCATATCAAATCTGGATGACAGTAAAATTTAAGTAAAAGGAGTATTTATGAAGAATAATGATGTTGAAGATATGCTTTTAAATAGTGCGTCTCTTGATGAGCTTATAAGAAGAAAAATTGAAATGGAATTTAAGGAAGATTTAGAAAAATCAAAACACAAAGAAGCTTTAAAAACTTATCTTAATATAAAAGAAGTCCCTCAAAATAAGATTTTTTCAAAGGATTCCGTGTTTAGATATTTCAGCAAAAAGCAAATGAGTGAAACTTTTATAAACGGCATTCAAGCTGATGCATTAATTGGTTTGCAGGATTCTGTCCGTTCAAAAATGCTTAAAGGAGAGCTGAGCGCTTTTACAACAGGCGATGCTTACGTAAAATTTGAAAAGGCAATATTTTAAAATGACAGAATTTAAAAACCCGCTTGAAAGAGCTTCATATTTTGAACAGGCTTTGTTTTTGTACATAAAGTATATGAAATATCTTGATGATGATTATGCGCATAACGGTCAGTCAGCTTATGAATATTTCTTCAATCTTGTTCAACGAACATCACCTTTATTTTTTGTAATTGCAGAAGGTGAATATGTAAGCGGTTTTGTTTACCTTGATAATATCACCGGTGATAGTGAAAGACTGCATTGTGCAGAACTTGTCACATGTTTTGACAGGCATTTTTGGGGAAGGTATACGAAAATATGCGCAAAAATTTTTCTTAATCACTGCTTTGATTTTTACGGATTTAAAAAAATTAAAGCTCTTGTTTATCCTGAAAATTCACGGGTAAAAACACTCTTGAGAGAATCCGGTTTTGTGAAAGAGTGTGTATTAAAAAATGAAACACTGAGAAATAACAGATTACAGGATATAGAGATATATTCACTGTTTAGAAAGGCAGAACAATGAAGATAGAAACAGAAAACTTAATTCAGTCGCTTCCTGAAAATGAAGAACAATATTTGACGGTCAGTATAACTGAAAAATACGACAGATTTGAACAACAGAGAATGTCCCAGCTTACTGACATAAAACTTGTCAGGGACGCGATTTACAACTCTGATATTCCAAGAATAAATGGTTGGGACAACAGGATTGAACTTCCTGATATTTATGAACTTGCACAAACTTTAAAGTCGCATATAAGCGAAAATTTATATTCGCATCCAGATGCCATGTTTGATGTTTCTGGAACTACACCCTGGGCGCAGGAGTATGCTAACAAGCAAAAGGCTATGCTTGTGAATACATTTGAACAGATGAATGTTGAAGACGAAATAGAAAAAGTAATAGACGGTATCGTTGAAACCGGTGAAAGTACTCTTTTTGTCGGCTGGGAAACAAAAATTAAATCAGTGAGACGCCCTAAAACAATAGAAGAAGAAACATTATATCCAGATAAAAAAGGATTTATAACAGATGACAGGATTATATATGATAATGCAAAAGTAAAGCATATAAAATCAGAGGATTTTGTTTTTGATAAATATAGCCGCGACAATTGGGATAAATGCGCAAAAATATACAGAACATACGCGACAATTGACGATATTTTTTCTGATAAATCGAATAACAAACTGGATGGTAGAAAACTGGAAATTTTGAAAGGAGTGGTGGCAGGTAAAAAATATAAAAATAATGATAATTCAACAGTTGAAGGAAAGAAAATTGAACTGCTGGAATTCTGGGGTGATATAGAACTATCTGACGGAACTCTTTTAAAGAACTGGCTTATTGTGGTTGCAGCAAGATGTGAAATAATACGTTTTGAAAGTAACCCATTTGTGATTAATCCGTTTATTCACGCAAATATTATAGAATCTCCCGCGACAGGCAGAGGAATATCTCCTTTAAGAGTTGCACTTATAATAAACAGTTTAGCTTCGACTATATTAAATAAGCAGATAGATGCTCTTGCGCTTATGATGAATCCACCATATTTGGCTCCAAAAGGATGCTTTAAGGGCAGGCAGGACGTGAAACCAGGTGCAATTATTGAATATGATGCCGCGTTAATGCCGACTGCCCCTACCCCTCTGGCTTTTGATAAAGCTATGGTAGGATGGGATTTTCTGAATTATTTTAAATCTACAATTGAAAGCGCTACAGGTATTTTCAAAAATATGGCAGGAAATATTCAATCTGCACAGCGTACTGCTACGGAATTGAATTATTCGGTAAGCGGTCAGGAAGCAAGGCTTAATATGATATTGGATTCTATTAACCGTAAAATTATTGTTCCAATGGTGCAAAAGACTGCTGAAATAATTTCTTATTTTAAGCTTGGTAAGGAATTAATCGGAGTGAATGATCATGGCTGTACCAAATTTCTTGAAGTTGACGACAATATCAGAAACGCAAATTATATTTACCGTTATGGAGATAGAAAGGCAACTTTTGAGAGGAAAACACGTTTGAAGGAACTTTTTGAGGTTGTAAAATTATTTGCGCAGGTTCCCGAAGTTGAAGAAAGAATCGACTGGTTGGAATGTTTTAAATTCGCATTGGAACAGTATGGAATTGAAAATGCAAATAATTTTTTGTTAAGTGACGACAAATCTTAGTGCCGCATTTGCGGCACTCTTTTTTCAGGTTTATAAAAGGGACTATGTTATATAAATTATTGGAAGCACAGAGGCGTTTTTTAGAAATTCCTCACAATTACAGTCTTGATGTGGCAGTTTATCAGGGAGGTTACGGTTCTGGAAAAACTTTTGCTGGTTCACTTCTCGGTATTTTACTTGCCCTAAAATTTCCCGGAGTAAGAGGATTAGTTGGCGCACAAACTTACACGCTTGTGAGAGATACAACTCTGCAAACATATTTTGAACATCTTGATAATTTTGGCTTTGAGGAAGGAAGAGATTACGAATGGTCATCTACACTGCAGAAGTTAACATTTAAAAATGGTTCGGAAATTCTATTCAGACACTTTGATGAACCGAACAAGCTGAAATCATTAAATTTAGGTTTTGTAGAAATTGAAGAAATGTCAGATGTTCCTTATGATACTTTTAAAATGATTTTAGGCAGAATGAGGCAGCGTGTTAAAAAGATTTGGGAAAATTTTACATACAGAATTTTTGGTCATACCAATCCTGAGATGCAAAGAGGCTGGATATACAAAACATTTGTTGAAAATACTGCCCCGAATTACAGGTTTATTACGGCTCCGACTACCCAGAATATATATCTGCCGGATGGTTTTTGCGAGGAACTGAAAAAAATATATGATGAAAAATATTATAATATTTTTGTTCTGGCGCAAAATGGTGAATATAATAGCGGCCTTGTAATTAAAGATTTTACGGATGACAATGTTAAGAATATTAAATATCAACCTGAAATGGATTTACATATATCTTGTGATTTTAACGTAGATCCTATGTGCTGGGTTTTTGCTCATAAAACTGATGAAAAAGTGTTTTACTTTGACGAAATTGCAATGGAAAATACAACTACAGCTAAAGCTTGTGAAGAATTTTGCAGACGTTATCCGGCACATAAAGGGAAAGTTATTGTAAACGGTGACGCTTCAGGAGATAACAGAAGCTGTACAAGTGAATATACAAATTATGTAATAATTAAGAAGAAGTTACTGCAATACGGCTATGATGCTGAAATTCAGATAAAGGCATTTAATCCGCCGATAAAAAACAGAATTATGGCCTTTAATGCAAAAGTGCGTTCTGCAGATGGAGAAACTTGTCTGTTTGTAGATAAAAAATGTGAAAAGCTACTTTATAATATTCACAATTTAAAATATAAAGAAGGTTCTTCCCGCATAGATATTCCTACATACCAGCAGATAAAGCAGTCTAAAGAACTTAAATTCCTATCGCATCCGATTGATGCGGCATCATATCTTGTAGATTTTTACTGGCCGATTAGTTTGTGATATAAAGGCTTGCGAATATAATGTCCCTGCTAATCAGGGAACAGAGCTTTCCAAATAAAGGAAAAATTATGGAAAAAATAATAGAGTATTCTCCGATAATAATTGTTGTTTTAATGTTTTTTGTGCAGCAAAAAATATTTGTAACTCCAGAACAACTTGAGAAAAAACACCGTGAAATTATGGAAGAAATTGAAGAAAAATTTGTGAGTATCATAAGTTTTAAAGATTTGAAGGATCAGTTCACGGAAGTTAAGGAAAAAATTGATAAAATGTACGATTTGCTTATAGATTTGAAGTAGTGTTAATAATTTGTAACATCCATATCCGTATTATTAAAGTTTGCTCAAAACAATGCCGTCATAACGATTAGAATACATGTTGTTACTAAGACATAATCGAAAGGAAAGCATTACAAATGGGATTGGCGGCTTCTCAGGCAAGATTTTTAGCCATAACTTCAAGAAAGCTAAACTGCGAATTTCAATCTATGCAAATTGCGCAGGAAAAACTTTCGATTACACGTGAGCAGCAAAAAGCTGCTAGTGAATATCAGGATGCCTTATCTGCAACAAAACTTGTATGGGATACAGCTGATAATGATTCATATGATTTGAATTACGACATTATGATGAAACCTTCAGCGCTAAATGAGTATGACCCATATTTGATAACCGATACTCAGGGAAAAATAGTCTTGTCAGAAGGCATGTTTCAGGCTGCTGTTGCAGCAGGTATTGTTGACAGGAATACCGGAGAGCCTATCGCAACCCGTTCTATGGGTAACAGTGACGGTACTTCTAAAACCGATGGTTCACGTAATGCATTTTTATACCAGCTCGGAGTGCAAAATCAGGCTGATGCATCAACGATTGAAGCAGTTATGGAACTTGGTGCTAATGGTTATACATCTTCAGGTGTTGGTGGAGACATTATAGATAAAACTCTTGCCGGAGCGTTGAATACAAATTCCTTTATAAACTATATGAAAGAAGCTGAAGATGCCGAAGGCAACTTGATTTATAATTTGAATCTTGTAAATTTACTTGCAGATACAAATGGTGATAAAACTATATCTGATGAAGAGTATAATTCAGTAATTTGTACAACAACTTCGCCTTCAGATACTGATACAAATAAAATTATTATAACCAAAAACGGAGTTGCAATAACAGACAGAGAGGAACTTGAAAATCTTACGCTTGGCGATATTCTTGACGGTAAGTATGAAATGACTGGTACTATGAATCCTACAGAATTACTGAAAAGGGTTGAACAAGTTTTGACGGGCATGGCTACAATTCTTGGGAAAGGCGAGTCGAATGACGTTAAAGGTTTAAATGTTGATAAGGAATCTGAAGGTGCTCTTGACAATGCATATGAGTTTACGCTTGCACTTATGAATGCAAATCAAACATCCGAAGCTGGCGGTTCAATTATATTTGATTCGGTAAGAAATGCCATTACAACAGCTCAGAATACAAATAATATAGTTAAAGGTTCAAATAATATTTCATCTGTAAGTTTAACAAATATGTTAAAATCATATTTAACTTATTTTGCGATAGCTATGGAAGGTTACGACTACGGACTGTTTATCGAACAGGATTCAGCTTCAAAAAGTTCATACGTTACTGATGAGTTAAACTACTATTTCATTATAAAAGAAGATGCATCAATTACGGATCAAGCATCTTTAAACGCAGATTTTTATAATCAATTGTACAATCAGTTATGTGTAAACGGAGCTTGTACTGATGCCATAAAACGTGCACAGGTAACAGATTCTGATTATCTTAATCATGCATTAAAAAATGGGCAGTTATTTGTTTCGACATTAAATAACGATGGTTATTTTTATCAGAGTCATTATACTGCAAGCGCCCATATCGTAGAAGTTACTGATGATGATGCTATTGCCCAGGCTGAAGCCGAATACAACGTTAAAAAAAGTGAATTAAGCTATAAAGAAGAATCGCTTGATCTGCAAATGAAGAATATTGATACTGAACTTTCTGCATTAACAACCGAATACGATACGGTTAAAAACCTTATAAGTAAAAACGTTGAAAAAGTATTCACGATGTTTAGTACATAATACCTTCTGCCATCGTTGAACTCAGCAGATGTTTTATAAGTTAACAGAGAAAGAAGAACCAGACTAATTTCATTAAAAATTTTATTTAAAAAAGGAATCTCTTTTATAGAGATTCCTTTTAATTAATTTTCATATAAAATTTAAACTTTCATAAGTGATTTCGCAAAGGATTCGGAACTTCTGGAATGTATTTCAGTTTTAATTTTATTAATAAATTCATCTACACTCATTGTCCCGACCTGTCCGAGACCGCGTGCGCGGACAGCAACAGAATTTGCTTCAATTTCTTTATCGCCTACTACGCAGACATAAGGAATTTTCTTATCCTGCAAGCTTTCTCTGATTTTGTAGTTCATGCTTTCGGAGCGGTCATCAAGTTTTACTCTTATACCTGCATCGCGCATTTTTTTGTAGACTTTTTCAGCGAAATCAATGTGTTTTTCGTTTGAAATCGGAACTATTGCAACCTGTGTCGGCGCAAGCCATGTCGGAAATGCTCCGGCATAGTGTTCAATCAGAATTCCGTGGAAACGCTCCATAGAACCGAATATTACGCGGTGAAGCATTACGGGTGTTTTCATTTGTCCGTCTTTGTCCTGATATTTGATTTCAAATCTTTCAGGGAGGTTAAA
>CALVCJ010000021.1 GCA_944326015.1 Candidatus Gastranaerophilales bacterium | reverse complement strand
TAAATCATCAGTTGTCGGCATTTTCATTTGTGGTGCCATTATACTAACTCAACCTTTCCGCCTGCTTTTTCAATTTTTTCTTTTGCTGATGGTGTTACATAACAAGCTTTAACAGTAACAGCATCTTTCAATTCACCGTTACCCAAAACTCTTAAACCAACGCATGAAGGGTGTACTCTTCCTGCTTCTTTTAAAATTCCAAGAGAAACTTCTTTCAAACCGTACTGAGCGATTCTGCCAACATTAATTTCAGCATATTGAAGCTGGTTGATAAGTTTAAACCCTTTTAATTTTGGCATTTGTCTGTATCCGGGCATCTGACCGCCTTCAAAACCTCTCTTAGCAGAGCTTCCGGAACGTTGACCCTCACCGTTATGACCGCGGCAAGATGTTTTACCTCTGCCTGATGAACGGCCTCTGCCTACTCTTTTAATTTTATGTGTTGAACCTTCTGCAGGTTTTAGATCTTCTAATGTAATTGTCATTTTAATTTCCTTTATATTTTCTTGTATTACCGCTCGCTTTCACTCTAACTGCCTAAAGCAGCCATACGCGGTCAGTAAGTAAATTACTCAACGATTTGAACTAGATGGGGAACTTTGTTTACCATACCTAAAATAGTTGCACTGTTGTAGTGTTCTACTACCTGATTTTGTTTTTTCAAACCAAGACCTGCAACAACTCTGCGCTGTTTTTCAGAAGCGCCGATAAGGCTGCCGGTAAGTTTAATTTTAATTTGTTTTAATTCTGTTTTTGCCATTTTTATTATTTCCTTTTTTATTATTTTGATTTATACAGTTAATAAGTAAATAGGTTAATAAGTTAATTACGTAACCAGCTTATCTTTTTTACCATCCTATTTTCTTATCTTTTAATTAAGTAATTCAGCCATTGTCAAGCCGCGTTTAGCTGCAACTTCGTTAAACGGAGTTAAAGCTTTTAAAGCTTCTAAAGTTGCATTTGCAGCATTAAGAGGAGCTTTAGACCCTAAAGATTTTGCTAAGATATTTTCAATACCTGCAAGTTCAAGAACTAAACGAACAGCACCGCCTGCAATAATACCTGTACCTTGTGAAGCCGGTTTCAACATTACGGTGCCTGCACCTGAACGACCTGTAATTGGGTGCGGAATAGTTGTTTTGAAAATAGGAACATTGATAAGATTTTTTCTGCCATCAGCAATAGCTTTTTGGATAGCAACAATAACTTCGGCAGCCTTAGCGCATCCTACACCTACCTGACCTTTTTTGTTTCCTACAATTACAATAGCACGGAAGCTTAATTTTTTACCGCCCTTAACAACTTTAGTTACACGGCTGATTTGAACAACACGTTCAATCCATTCAGACTGTGGTTTTTCTTCCGAAGTTTCTATTCTTTGTTTTTTACCGCCTCTTGATCTTCTTTTGGAAGGTCTTTCTTCTTCAGCCGGCAATTCTTCTGCTTTAACTTCTTCAACAGTTTCAACCGAATCTTCTGCAGCAGTAATTTCTGTTACTTCAACTGCATTTTCAGAAGTAGCTTCAACATTCATTTCTTCTTTGTTTTCTAAATCCATTGATTTTACCTTTCATTTAGTTTGTCATTCTGATTTCGTTTCAGAATCTGATTTCTATTAAATTATCGAATACACCACAATAAAGCTAATCAAAGCCTATGGTAAAATATTCGAGAGTAACTTTTCTGACAAAGTTTATTATTACAGAAAAAATTTTTATTTGCAAGCTTATTGTAATAAATTTTAAAGTCGTATCGGATAATCATCTTTGATTTCCCAGTTATCAATCTGTAATATGCCTGCACAATTAGCATTGTTTTTTATACATTGATCAATAGCTTTTTCTCGTGTATTGCAAAAAACTTTCGCACAGTATGCTGCAAAGGCCTGACCATTAAGCGAGCAAGTCCTCAAAGTGTTTGATGGACAAATTACAAAAAAGAATTTATCTCTCCCTAATGCATTTGGAGCTCTATCGCCGTTAGTATCGTATATAATATCATAACAGCCACCGTTTCTAACATGAAATATTGAACCATCAGCAAGCACTACTTTTGTATAGTTGTTGTATTCCAAATCTTTTTCTGCTGAAATATATTTAAAATATGAAGTAATCTACTCTTTAAAGTTTTAATAGTTATTTTAATATATTTTCTAAGGTATCAACCATACAAGACTTAAATTTTTCGCATTCTTCTTTGTTTTTAGCTTCAAATCTCAATGTAAATACAGGTTCAGTATTACTTTGTCTGATTAAAGCAAATCCGCCGTCAAATACTATTCTCATACCATCAAGGGTTATAATTTCTTTGATGGCAGACCCAAACATGTTTCTGTTTGCTTCAACACACTGTTTGAATTTTTCAAACACCTCTTTTTTCTTTTCATTTGGGCAGGGGAAGCGTACTTCAGGTGATGAACAAACTTCATCAAAAGGTTTTAGCATATCAGAAATTTTAAAATTGGGATTTACTTTTTTGTGCTTAGAAATTATTTCTATAATTCTGCATCCGGCATAAATAGCATCATCAAAACCGTAATATCTGTCTTTGAAGAATGTATGCCCGCTCATTTCACCGGCAAGAAGTGCATTTGTTTCTTTCATTTTATCTTTTATATAGCCATGGCCAGTTTTACACATTACAGCATTACCGCCAAGTTTGTTTATTTGGTCATATAGAACTTGGGAGCATTTTACTTCACTCACTACAGTCGGGCAGGTGCCTGTTTTTTTACAATCTTCTATTAAATCCATTGCGTAAATTAAAAGCAGTTTATCACCGGTTAGAAATTTACCTTCCTCATCAATTATACCTATCCTATCGCTGTCGCCGTCATAGGCTATACCAATATCAGCTTTATTTTCAACAACAACTTCTTTTAGCGTATCAAGAGTTTTTTCAACACTGGGGTTTGGATGGTGGTTCGGGAAATTGCCGTCCGGTTGTGAAAATAATTCAATAACATCGCAGCCCAGTTTTTTATATAATTCCGGTCCAACAACACCGCCGGTTGCATTTGCGCTGTCTACAACAACTTTTACACCTGTTCCGATTTTGCCGAAACGCTTTTCCATATCTTTTATGTAGTCAGGAATTATATTATATTTTTCAACTTTTCCTTGCGCTATTTGTGTTCCTTTTGCAGCTTCAAACTCTTTAAATGTAATATCTCTTACTTCGGCTATTTGTTTTTCAGTTAAAGTTCTTTTGTTATAAGTCATTTTGAGCCCGTTATATTCTTTTGGGTTATGGCTGGCTGTAATAATTGCAGCTGCAATAATATTATAACCTGGTATTCCTGCAACTTCTGAATAGTATCCTATCGGAGTGGGTGCAAGTCCTAGATGAATTACATTAGCCCCGGTTGAGGTTATTCCGTCCGTAAGGGCTTTTTCTAGAGCAGGAGAATGAAGTCTTGCATCTCGGGTTATTGTAATCCACATTTCATTTTCTTTTTTGCCGGATTGTTTTTTCAGCCAGCTTACAAATCCGCGTCCTGTATTATAAAAAAGTTCTTCAGTGATATCTTCGCCGTAAATACCCCTTATATCGTTTTTCCCGAATGCGTGTTCATATTTTTTCATATAAAGTTCTCCCTTTGTTAATTATTGTATAATTATATCATGAAAAAATTTCTTAATAATTTAATAAATGATGTGCAGTTTGCAGGTTGGATTTTTATTCTTCCTGCACTTGCTGGAACTTTAATTTTTATCATCATTCCTGTTATCTGTTCTTTCGGCTTAAGTTTTGTAAAATGGGATCTGTTAAATTCAATGCAATTTGTAGGATTAAACAATTATAAAGAAATTTTTTCAGAGCCGCTATTTTATAAAATTTGTTGGAACACAATTGTTTTTGCTTTTTCTACATCTATTTTTGGGGTTATTATTCCTCTTGTACTTGCTTGTATTTTAAACTCGAAAATCAGGGGATCGGAATTTTATAAAACAGCATATTTTCTCCCTTTTATTACGCCTATGATTGTTATAGGAGTTGTTTGGGAATGGATTTTTGATCCGAATATTGGGCTTTTAAATCATATTTTGCATATGCATATTAATTGGCTTTACGACGCCCATTACGCTATGACTGCACTTATAATTGTTTCTGTATGGAAGTTAATTGGGTACAATATGATAATTTTTTTGTCAGGTCTTTCCGGCATTTCGCAAAGCTTGTTCGAGGCTGCAAAAATTGACGGTGCAAATCAATTTCAAATATTTAAAAATGTAACTGTACCTATGCTTTCTCCGACTATTTTTTTTGTTGTGATAATTACAGCGATAAGTTCCTTTCAAATATTTGATTTAATATATCTTATGACACAGGGTGGGCCTCTGGATAGTACAAATGTTCTGGTTTATGCTATTTATCAAAATGCTTTTGAGTATTTTAATGTAGGAAAAGCTTCTGCAATTGCCTATGTGTTATTTTTTATAACTTTTATTTTGACTATAATTCAATGGAACCTGCGTAAAAAACTCGTATATAATGAATGTGATTAATTCTGAATTTATGTAACGATATTTTATAATTTATTAAAGATTTCAATAAAAAAAGCCGATATAATGATTTGTAAGATTACCGGGGTGTGTATTATGTACGAAAGACTTAAAAAAGAAAAGATAGTAGTCGAAATTACAAATCTTGTTGGGAAAATTGAAAACTCTAAAAAAGATATTGACTCATACTGTGAATTTATGAAAGGGGTAATTTTAAATACCTCAGGACTAAACTAACTGTCTAATGTAAAAAATTATGTATAGATTTATATTAGTGGTATGAAAATTTTAATATTAGGTGGTGTAGCTGCAGGGGCAAAGGCTGCTGCAAAAGCAAGAAGATTGCTGCCAGATGCTTACATAGATTTGTACACTGATGATACGCATATTTCATATTCAGCATGCGGTCTGCCATATTATATCGAGGGAAATTTTGAAGATTATAGACAGCTTCTTGTAAGATCTCCTGAAGATTTTGAAAGAAAAGGGGTTCATATTCATCTCAAAAACCGTGCGGCAAAAATTATTCCAGAGGCTAAGCAGGTCTTAATTCAAGATTTGGATACACAGCGCGCGTTTCTTGTCGACTATGATAAATTAATAATCGCTATTGGCGCAAGACCTGTAATTCCAAAAATTAAAAATGTTAATTTACCTAATATTTTTACATTGAGAAAAATAGAAGACGGTATAGCCCTGAAAGAAAAAGTATTAAGATCAAAGCATGGTACAATCATAGGCGGCGGTTACATTGGAATGGAGCTTTTAGAAGCTCTTGTCAGACAAAATCTTAAGGTTACTCTTGTTGAATATGCGCCAAATATTATGACAATGTTTGATGATGATATGTCTAAGCTTATACTTGAACAACTCAATTCTATAAATGACGGTCGATTCGAAATTTTAACTTCTGAACTGGTCACAGAGTTCTCAGGGGATATTAACGGTGTAAATGCTGTAAGAACAGGAACTGGAAAAGAATTTGGCACGGATTTTGTAATTTTATGTGCAGGAGTTACGCCTAATGTAGAAATCGCAAAAGATGCAGGAATTGAAATAGGACTTACCGGTGCCATTAAAGTTAATGAGAAAATGGAAACAAATATTCAGGATATTTATGCTTGTGGTGATTGTGTGGAAGAAAATCTTGTTGTTAGCAATACAAAAATTTGGATGCCCCTTGGTTCTAATGCAAATAAAGAAGGAAGAACTGCTGCAATTAATGCGTGCGGGGGAGAGGATAAGTTTCCGGGGGTACTTGGCTCAGCAGTTACAAGATGTCTAAACTTAACTATGTCTATGACAGGTCTAACCGAAAAAAAGGCTGTTTCATTAGGCTATAATCCGGTTTCGGTGACAGTAACAAAAAATGATAAAGTAGGTTATATGCCTAATGTTAATAACATAACTCTAAAACTTATTGCAGACTATGAAACAGGAAAAATATTAGGAGCTCAGGCTATAGGTGCAGGCGATGCTGATAAAAGAATTAATTCTCTGGCGGCAGCTCTGCTTGCCGGAATGAGTGTTGAAGAGTTTTACAATAACGATTTAACTTACGCACCGCCATTTTCTCCAACTATAGATCCATTACTGAATGCAGCACAGCTTCTCTCCGGGAAAGTTATGCCGAAAGAAGGCTAGCAATATATTTTGCAACTCCTTCGCCCATAGAAAAACAGCTGCCCTGAACACGTAAAGCACCTTGTGACATAAAATCCGCAGAAAGACATCTGCCTGCTACAAACAGATTATCAATATCAGCTGACATAAGGCTTTCTATTGGCAGCTGATAATCTTGTACAGCCTTTAATGTTGATTTCCCCCGTTTATTTGAGTGCACGTCTACAGGATAGTTTGAGACAACAACAGGGTGTTCAAAAGTTTTGCCTGAAGTTAAATCATCAATTGTATATATATATTTCCCTTTTATTCTTCTAGATACTCTTACGCCCAGCATATCAGCAATATTAGAAATATAGGCATTTTCAAAACCGGGGAAATAAATTCTGCAAAATTGTAGATACCTGTATATGTTCTGACGGGCTATGAGCAGGGCTTTTGAGATATTTTTGACTTCTAATGAATTTCTGTAATCTATAATTCTCGGACAATTAAACGCAACAGTGTCAGGCATTCCAGGTACGGTAAATATCTGAAAATAATTTGTATCATACTTATTAAGTATCCCTTTTTTCTCTGCATCCTTAAACAATGGCTCTAATGCCCATTTTTTGTCTTTATCCCACGTGTATGCCGTAGAAAGATGAATTATTCCGTCATAAATCTCGCAGGTAGTTACATTTCTGTCCTTGTCAAACTCTACAAGCCAGTCAGAAAACTTCTTTAAATTAACTCCACCCATCATAAAACGTAAGGTTACAGGCTGGAATTCTTTATCTTTTTCCAAAAATCTGCAATTTGCAATTTTTCCGATTTCGCAATTTCCAGTTGCATCAACAAAATATGTCGCTCCGATAGATACCGATAATTTTTTATTTTCCATATCTATCTCGTCGCTAGATACTGATAATATTTCTTTGGAAATTTTTATGCGCTGTATCTTTCTATCTTCAACCTTTACACCTATTATATGCGTATCAAAAAAGACTTCTACATTGGCTTTCCGCATAAGGTTATCCAGTGCTATCTTGGCTAGCTCAGGATTAAACCAGCCTGAATTGTCCTGAAAGGTTGTCTGGCCGCCAAGTGATTTTAATTCTTCAGTCAGAGCTTCTCTGAACTCGGTGTTAATCTGGTTGTTTCCTGATTTCATAGCAGGAATCACCAGTGCGGAGGTTATTGTTCCGCCGAGATGTACTTTGCGTTCAATTAATAAAGTTTTTAGTCCAAGTCTGCCTGCGGTGTACGCAGCCGCGCAACCTGCAGTTCCTCCGCCTATTACAACAACATCATAGTTATTCATGTTTTTAATTATATTCTTAACCTGAGATAAAGCAAAAAGGTTAAATAATATTAAAATTTAAACGGATAATCATCGGGAATTTTTCACCGGACGAAGTCCGGCTCTTT
This sequence comes from Candidatus Gastranaerophilales bacterium, assembly GCA_944326015.1. Taxonomy (GTDB): domain Bacteria; phylum Cyanobacteriota; class Vampirovibrionia; order Gastranaerophilales; family Gastranaerophilaceae; genus Stercorousia. Next base: position 21,069 of record CALVCJ010000021.1, on the reverse strand, counting down.
ACCTGCCATAGATTTTCGTTCAAATACTCAGGTTATCGTTCAGGATGAACGGCTGGAAAATTATATTTTAAATATTAAAACTTGAACGGATAATCATCGGGAATTTTCCAGCCGTTTTCTTGAATTAAAGCTGTACAGTAAGCCTTATAAGGGGATGTTTTATTACATCCGTAACTTGAGTTATTAAGCAGCTCATCACGGCTCAAACTGTTGCATACTGTTTGTTTTGTCCCACCCTCTGCTGTTTCTGTCTTGCAGATAAGTGACCTGTATGGCTCAATTCCTTTACCTTTGTAAGGTGTCGAGACATTATTGTTCATGTTGGGTCTGAAACTGAAGGCAAAAAACTTTGTGCCGGCACCGGGGCGGGAAATTGCACCTTCATCACTTACGCTAAAGAATTCATCTTTGTCAAAATCCTTGCCGAACGGGTAAAAAAAGATGTCATAGCCGGATTTAATTACCATAACACTTCCGTCTGCAAAATAGGCGACTGTATTTTGATACATGTCATCAAAATGTTCTGACTTATTAATCTTATTTAAGATACATATATCATTTATTATAACATATCATCATAAAATTGTCTATATGCTCAATAATTTGTAAAATAATTCTTGGAGAATATATGACAGCACGTGAATTTGTTAAAATATTACTTGCAAAAGAAGGGATAACTTTGAAGGAACTTGCGCAAATTGCAACTCAAAAGGGTTTAAAGAAATTTACACCCGATGGGCTGTCGCACAAAATGCGACTAGGAACTCTCAGGTTTGATGATGCGGAATTCTTTGCAAAAATTTTTGGCTACGAAGTCGAATTAAGAAAAATTCCCCAAAATAATCCGGATTAAAATTATATAACGCATAGTTATATACTGATAACATAATTAAGAAAGAATTTATCCTACCTCTATACAGAAACAAAAAATTTGTTTCATTTTTCATGAACCGGCCAATCCATTGAGATTGTTTTGTGTTTATACTCAAGCCGGCTGCTTCTCTCCAACTATGTTTTAATGAAGCCTTTTCCATTCTTTAATAAATTGTGAACTTGATATTAGATTTGAATTTTTAACCTCAATTTTGTGGCGCTCGATAATCGCCTCATTAATGGCGTTTAAATTTTCGTCGCGGTAAAATATTCCGGCCTTTGTTTTTAGGAGGCTTAAATCGTATTCTGAAAGTTCATATTTTATAAGCGATTTATTTTTAACCGCAACTGTACCTGTGAATTTGCCTGAGGATTCCGTATAAATTTTTCCGACATAAAAGCCCGCGTGCAAAAATGCGTTCCTGACAGTCGCTGAGTTTGAGTAAGTCAAAATCATCCCGTCAAGATTTAAATGCTCAAAAAGCAGCCTGAAAAAATCTACTGTCCAGAGGCAAGGACACTTTGCAGGCGTAAAAGCGTCAAGAAATATAAAATCATACGTGTTATTATCAGAAAGTAAAATTTTTCGTGCATCATCTATATTCAGGTCAAAAATAAAATCGTTCATTTTAAGCCATTTAGAAACATTTTTATACCCATTAGATATATACCTATAATATATATTATGTAAGAAGGTAAAAAAATTCAATTCAATGCACTTTTTATTATATCTATTAATTAAATACCAAAATAAACCAATCATTTCTTTATCAAAATATAATGCATATTTGGGATCTTTTAAAATACAAATAGCTTCATTATCTATTTTGTCTAATATATTTTTTATTAATAAAATGTTTACTTCCTTTTTAAGGACAAATTTTTGTGACTTTTCGCATTTGAGCATCTTTTCAATTTTGGCTTGTTTAAAGTCAAGTTTATTATTTTTTATATTGTTTTTGCTAGTAATGAAAAAAGGAGAAAGGTATGCAAGATTTTTGTCAATATCAATTGCTTTTATAAAAACTTTAAGCTTTTTATTATCGGTATATACCTTGTCGATATATGTATGATTATCAGTATATATCTGTTCGTTATATTTAAAATCTAGTATAAAATTTAATAAACTTTTTGTGTTATAACCAATACCAAAACAAATATCCAAAATTTTTATTTCATTATTTTTTTTTAGAAAACTTGTTAAATCTGCAGGTAAAATAAATTTTTCATATGCTTCAGTGAGCGCACCATAAGTAGAATGATATATATCATTAACATCAAAAGAATAGAGCCCTACAGAACCGTCATTTGTAAAGTATGGATACATATCGTACATATAATGATTATAGAGTATTTCCTAAATATTGGCAAATTTTAATATTTTCTGATATAATATATATGTGGAACATTTATGTTCCTAATGAGGGAATTATGAAAATAAGCGTAAAAGTGCCGGCAACAACGGCAAATTTAGGGCCTGGCTTTGATTGTTTAGGAATGGCTTTGCCTTTATACAATATAATAACAATTGAAGAAACTGTTTTGCCGGGTACTGGTATTGAAATTAATGTAATAGACAAAAGTGAAACTTCGGACGAGCTAATGATAGACCATATGCCGATGGATGAAAATAGCATAATTTATAAAGCTGTTGAGTTGTTGTATAATTCCATCGGCCAAACTCCGAGTGAATTAAAAATTACAGTGCAGTCCCAAATACCCATTGCAAGAGGGCTTGGTAGCAGTGCATCTGTAATCGTCGGGGGGCTTCTAGCGGCTAATGAGCTGTTAGGACATCCTGCGGATGTAGTTGCACTTTTGTCAATAGCTACAGAAGTTGAAGGACATCCGGACAATGTTACTCCTGCTATAGTTGGTGGACTTGTTCTGACTTCTCAAGAAGAAGACGGTAGTATTATCTACAGAAAACTCAATTGGCCTGAAGAATGGAATATTACAATTTGTATTCCAGATTACGAACTTTCAACTGAAATTTCACGTTCAGTTTTACCAAAAGAGGTACCACTAGAAGATGCTGTATTTAACGCTAAGCGGCTGGCAATGTTTATCGAAGCTGTCAATACAAAAGATGATGCATTAATGAAATTAGCACTTCAGGACAAACTTCACCAGCCTTATAGAATGAAACTTGTTCCAGGTCTTGATAGAATAATTGAAAATTTAAAGCATGAAGAAGATGTACTTGGCTGCGTTCTGAGCGGAGCAGGACCAGGGATTGTGGTTATTTCAAAGAAAAATAATCTTGATAAAATTAAATCAATAATCAAAGATACCTGGGAAGATATTAATGTCAAGGTTAATATAACAACTTTACCCGTCGAAACAAAAGGTGCTCAAATTCTTACTGATTAACAAATTTTGTAATGTATTATATTAAAAAACTTCTAAAAAGGAGGTTTTCCAAATTGCTGGAAAACCTCTTATATCTATTATGCCTGACTTGTATATTCCGGAGTAAATGATTTTGCGCCTGCTTGTTCTTCTTTCTTCTTAGCTTCATAATCCTGCTCAGCAAGTTTCAATCGAGATTCTAGATTGTCTTTTTCAAGATTTAAATCATCTTCCAAATCCTTTAGCGGCTGTAGTACTGATTCTCTCTGCATTTGAAACATATCCTGCCATACGTTCTGAGCCATCATAAATTGTTGCTGAATTGCTTGACGGCCATACATATAGTTTTGATATTGCTGCATCTGCAGTTTCTGCATTTGCTCACCTTCCAAACCAACCTGACTTAATAAAGGATTCATTTCGTACAAGCCCATACTAAACATATTCATTTGGCTTTGCATTTGGGTTTTCATGTTTCTTTCCTGAGCATTAAACATTTTTTCCATGTCACCAACTTCTCTGGTAACACGGCGCAAACGACTCTGAACCCCTGTCAGCTGGTATTGCAACTGTCTGACAAGTTTTCCGGCCATTAATTTACCATATGCGCCTGATAGAAAACCCATGTTAATATCCTTTGTTTTTAGTCCTCGTAAATATATAAAGTATATATCTAATTGTAAATTGCCCGTATATAACATATTATTAACATTTCTTTACAATTAGTTAATTGTAGATCAAATTTTAAATTATATTGCAAATTAATTTGGACTAACACAAATATTTTTAAGTTTCTAAAACAGATATTGTGATTGCAAAAAATGTAATAACTACATAAGTACCCTTACTTTATAATTGCACAATTAAAATTTTTTTGTTAAAATTACAACAAAAAGGAATAATTATGTTAAACAAAAGATTTTGGACTAGTAAAAATATTGTATTTACAGTTCTTGTAGTAGCTCTTTTGCTAATACTGCCAAAAATTGCTGGTATATTAATGCTTTTTTTTGGTGCATATGTTTTAGCATGTGCTCTAAATCCTTATGTTTCAAAATTAATGTTAAAAATGAAAAATCGCACGGCTGCATCGTCTCTGGTTATTTTAGCATCGATACTTACAATAATAGCTCTGTTTGTACCGATTTTTTTTGTTGCTTATAAAGAAATAAAAATATTTATAATATCTTTGCCGCAAAAAATAACAGACGTTACAAATTTTTTAATAAATACAGAATTTTACGGCCATAGAATTCCGGAATTATTTGATCCCGAAACAATTTTAGGGAATTCTTCCTCTTTTGCACAAAATCTTGTCAATCAATCCTGGAGTTTTACAATAAGTATTTTTCAACTTTTAATGGTGTCTGTTGCCTTAACAATGATTGTATATTATATACTTGTTGATAAAGCTTATTTGAAAAAAAAATTTTTACAGTTTTTTCCGCCTGATTTAAAAGAAAAAGCTGATGAAATATTAACAAATATAAGCAGTAAGGTCGGTGGATATGTAAGAGCACAAATTCTTTCAATGGCAGCAGTTGGTGTCATGATGGCAGTTGTTCTTGTTGTACTTGGAATAGATTATGCAACGCTTTTGGGACTGATTACAGGAATGCTGGATATTGTTCCTATACTTGGCCCTACAATAGCTCTTGGCATTATAATTTTAGTTGCTTACCCAGCTGGGCTTATAAAAATTATCTTAATTATTGTAGGCTTCTTGCTTGTACAGCAGATATCAAATTACGTCGTAAGACCAGTTTTATTCGGCAAACTTATGGAATTACATCCTCTAATGATTTTTTTAGCTTTGTTTCTGGCCGAGCAGTTCTTGGGCTTCTGGGGAGTAATTTTATCACCTGCTATTGCTGCTACAATATGCGTTTTAATCGATGAACTATATCTTGCTCCGATTAACTTAAAGTCTAAGGAATCTGATGAATCATTCTGAAAAATATTTATACTGCAAAATATTTGATAAAAATTCAGATTTTGTTATATGGATGGCATTTCCTGGTATATATTCTTTTTCAATGTCGTCACTTGGTTTTTTATGGATGTACAAGACAATTGACACGTTAAATGGTGTTAATATAGAAAGAATATGCTCTGATACTAAAACTACACGCTACCGAATTTCTGATGTTAAAATTTTCGGATTTTCATTTTCGTTTGATATGGACTTTTTAACAATTTTTGCCATGCTCAACAAATATGGTGTTCCTATTAAATCAAGAGACAGGGTCGGGCTTCCGCTTGTTTTTGCAGGCGGACCGGTTGTGTCTGCAAACCCCGAACCATATAAAGAATTTTTTGATTTTTTCATAATTGGGGATGGCGAAGATGTTAATATTAAAGTAATTGAAATCTGCAAGAATAACGCTGCTAAAGGTAAAGATGAACTTTTAAAACTTCTCTCAAATGTTGAAGGAGTCTACGTACCACATTATCCACAACGAGTGAAAAAACTTACAAAAAAGCTAAGCGAATGTATTTACACTCCGATATTAAGTGAAAATTCGTTTTTTAAAAACACTTTTATTCTTGAAATGTCACGCGGGTGTGCAAATAGATGCGGTTTTTGTCTTGCATCCTACTTAAATCTTCCATTAAGATGTGTCCCATATGATGAGTTAATTAAAACAATAGACTATGGCCTCAAACATACAAATAAAATAGCCTTGCTTGGCGCACAAATAAGTGCACATCCCCATTTTCATGATGTTTGCAACTACATTTATAACAAAATTAAAAACGGTGAAAATATTGAAATGAGCGTTTCATCTCTCAGAGTTGACGCAATTACGCCGGATGTTGTAAAAACACTGGTTGCATCCGGACAAAATAATTCTACTCTTGCAATTGAGGCAGGCAGTGAAAGGTTAAGACGTTTAATTAATAAAAATTTAAATGAAGAACAAATCTGCAACGCTGTTAAAATTTGTAAAGAAAATGGATTAAAGGGATTAAAATTTTACGGAATGTTGGGACTTCCGACAGAAAATCAGGATGATTTGATTGCATTTGTTGGGCTTGCAAAAAAAATAAAAAAAGAGAATAAAGGATTTGATATTTCATTCGGTTTTTCAAGTTTTGTCCCAAAACCACATACACCTTTTCAGTGGTGCGGGCGTGAAGATACAAAATTACTTGAGTCAAAAAGTAATTATTTAAAAAAAGAATTGCATAAACTTGGAATTCAAGTTCATATATCAAGTATAAAGTGGGATTACTGGCAGACCGTACTTTCTCGCGGCGACGCTTCTTTAAACGATTTTCTTCTGGAAGTATATAGAAATGGCGGAAAGTTAGGTTCATTCAAAGCTGCAGCAAGTAAATATAAGCTAAATACAGAATATTTTGCATATGAGAATTATTCCTTAGATAAAAAATTACCGTGGGATTTTATTGATATGTCTCCCGGCAGGAAATTTTTAGAAGAAGAAAACAAACGCCTTTTCGCTACATAGGTGTATAGTCACAGTATACAAGACTTGACCATTTTTCAAAATAGCTTATTTGAGTTGCACTGCCTGATTTTATATAAATTCTGTGTATAGAGCTATATGGAATTTTAAGTGCAGACACAACAGCTGCCTTTATTACATCTTTGTGTGTAACAATGATAAGTCTCGTTCCCGGGTTATTTTCTATAATTTTATTTATAGAAACATCCACACGATTTATAAAATCATTAACGGATTCAGCATCATCTGGCACTGGAACATCAGGACAGTTAATAAATTTATCAAGAGCATCTGGGAATTTTTCATCAACTTGCTCAAATGTCAAACCGTTAAAAGCACCGCATTTGCGTGGGTGTAAGTCGTCAATAATTTCAAAATCCTGTTTAAATAATTTCGCAATTGTTGCTGCAGACTGAACCGAGCGCAGTGCCGGTGAACAAAATATTTTATCGTTTTTAACAGCACGATTTTTTAAATATTCACAAATTTTATCAATTTCATCCTGACCTGCGTCATTCAGCGGCGGGTATGATTCAGCATCAGTAAATCTGTTATCTTCACTGTAGATTGTTGCACCATTACATATAAATGTTATTTTACATTTTCTATCAAAATACATAAATTAATCCTTTCAGTTTTTTACTTTATTATAGCATTATTTTGATGTATAATCAAGAAAAAAGGAGATTATTATGAGAGGAAAAGCTTTTAAATTTGGAGATAACATTTCTACAGACCATATAGCACCAGGGCGCTTGTTTCATCTACGTTCAAACCTGCCTGAATTTGCAAAGCATGTTCTTGAAGATGCTGATCCAAACTTTGCAAATTCAATGAATATAGGTGATTTTGTTGTTGCAGGCTCAAATTTTGGACTCGGATCTTCAAGGGAGCACGCACCGCAAATAATTAAAATTGCAGGAGTTGGGGCTGTAATTGCAAAATCATTTGCTAGAATTTTTTACAGAAATGCGATAAATATAGGGCTGCTAGCAATAGAATGCGATACTGATTCAATTGATGCCGGTGATGAACTTGAGCTTGACATAGAAAAAGGGATTCTTAAAAATCACACAAACGGAACCATTGTACAGATAGAACCTCTTCCTCCAGTTATGATTAAACTTCTAGAAGATGGCGGACTTGTCGAACACATAAAGAAAAATGGAAATTTTAAGCTTACCAGTCAATAAGCTTTTGGAGCATTAATGATGCATTTGCGTAATTTTTATTATTCAATCTAACATATTGCTTAGTCCTTGGTTTAATTACGCACATTGTTTTTCCACATAACTTGAGAAATTCTGCCATATAGGAGTAATCCGCAGCTTTCTGTCGTACGGCATTGCACTCCTCAAGAGAATCACAAATTTTGGAAGGCTCAGTATCACCTACTCGCATTGAATTAAAAGCATTAATTTCATATGCCATTAAACTATATTTTTTTTCAATTTTTTCTCTTTTTAAAAAACTTTTTAGACGGTTATGAAAATTTATATTATCGATATCATATGTATAAAAAACAATCTTTTTGTTTGAATAGAAAATATTTTTCCATGCCCCAGAAGAATTTGTACCTCTAATTACGGCAACAGGTATATGCTGAATCCTGTATTCATTGTAAGATGAACTTTTTGCTGTACGGGTATTTCGAGTGCCTCTTGAAGAAAAAAGATTTTTAGCACCATCAGACAGTTCTTCAACGATGTCATTATAAGTTCGTTGAATATTCGCCAGTGAATAATTCTTAAAGAAACCTAAAAAATATGCAGCCACAAATAAAAAAGCAACACAAATTAAAAAACACACGCTCTCAAATAATCTACTTTTAACTTCTTTTTTCATAAAACTCACCTGCTAAATGAAATTATATAGCATTATTAAGATATTTGCAATACATTTATTGACAAGTAAAGTCGCTTGTTGTTTAATTAAATCATACAGTCGCAATTTGTGCTGAATTTTGGCTGTCTGGCAAAAATAGGACGTAGGGTTCTGGTATTATATATTTTATTCTGACTTAAGAACCGGTGGTCCAGTCATAACCGGAATGCGTAAGGGTTTCAGGATATGATTTTGCCGTAAGAGTACTAACTTAAAAGGAGAAAAAAATGCCTACAATTAACCAGCTTGTTCGTAGAGAACGTAAAAAGCTAACTGACAAAACAAAATCTCCAGCTCTGATGGATTGTCCACAAAGACGCGGAGTATGTACAAGAGTTTATACAACAACCCCTAAAAAACCAAACTCTGCACTCAGAAAGGTTGCAAGGGTAAGATTAACAAACGGATTTGAAGTTACTTCATATATCCCCGGTATCGGACACAATCTTCAGGAACACAGTGTTGTTCTTATTAGAGGTGGCAGGGTTAAAGACCTTCCGGGCGTAAGGTATCACATTGTAAGAGGCACTCTTGATACTGCAGGTGTTGCTAACCGCGCACAAAGCAGATCAAAATACGGTGCTAAGAAAAATGCTAAAGCTAAAGGAGGGAAGAAATAATGTCTAGACGTTCAAAACCGGCTAAAAGAATACCTTTAGCTGATCCAGTATACAACAGCGTTGATATCTCAAAATTTATCAACAGAATTATGAGACGTGGAAAAAAATCTCTTGCTGAAAAAATATTCTATGCTTCTTTAAGTAAAATAGAAGAAAGAACAGGTGAAAAAGCCCTTGATATTTTCCAAAAAGCTGTTACAAACGCTACACCGCTTTTAGAAGTTAAAGCAAGACGTATTGGTGGTTCTACTTATCAAGTTCCGATTGAAGTCAAAGCAGAAAGAGGATTTGCTCTTGCTTCTTCTGCAATTATTGAAGCTGCTAAAAAACGCGGCGGTAAATCTTTTATTGATAAATTAACAAATGAATTTATAGACGCTTCAAATGGCTCAGGTGCTGCCTGTAAAAAACGTGAAGATACTCATAAAATGGCAGAGGCTAATAAGGCGTTTGCTCATTACAGGTACTAGTACCTTTATTTTTTTATAAAAAAAAAGGGAAGTCTATTTCAGATTTCCCTTTTTTTTATTTCATCAAAATCTTGTTTAGGAGTAGTCATTTTACACATCCCATATATGTTTATAAAGGATTTTAAGACAACAGGATTTATTACCATTGGGGGACATTCTGATAAAAATATATTTTTTGCCCCTTTATTTTTTAAATTAACAGTGTATGATAAAGAACTAATGTCGCATTTAGTCATGAAAAACACTAGTTTTTCTGAATGTACAGGTATTTTTTCATAAATTTTCTGTAATATTGCGCACATAACAGCATAATTATTTCCTATATTAAGAGTAATAACATTTTCAAGCTCCGGATTATAAGAAAAGCTTAGGGCAAAGGAATTAGCCGGTAGCATATTAAAAAAATTTTTAAAGTATTCTTGCTGGGAAAAAGAAAAATTTGAAAATCCAATTATAAAAATTCTATCAGGATTTTTATTCAGGATTTCATCGAACTTTTTCATTAGTTTGTTAATATCACAGCCAACAGTTTCAGACTCTTTCTGTCTGCCTTTTGCAAAACCTTTTGCATGATTTGCAGAAGTTATAACAGGGGTGAAATTATTATTCTCTATTTTTACAACACCTACAGGGGCAATGTCATCCGTTGTAAAGAGTCTACCGCGATACAAATATTCTATGTATTGTGATTCATTTTTAGTAAGAAGTATTGCCCCTGGAAATGTAGCAAAATCAAGTATTGTGTTAAAAATACCACTTCCAAAGTGTCCTTTCAAATTAACAAATTTCTTAAAATAAGGAAAGGCATGCGCAATTAAAAGATTCCCATTTGTATAAACATCAATATCAGTATTTTTTACACTTTTAAGCAAAGATGCAAGATCATGAAGATTAGAACCTGAAACCATTATAGCTTTGTTGGGTGACGTTGAACGGCAAACTTCAGTTTCGAAAATTTCACCGTAAATTTCTTCTTGATTTTCAAATAAATTTTTTAACAATTCAAGATCAATCTTCGCAAGTCTATCTATACCTGATTTAATTTTTTCTTGCATAAGATTTGTACCGTTAAAAATATTTAAGCATTCTAGTACTGCTTGTTTTGCCCTTATATTATCTTTGCCATATTCTTGCAGATATATAAGATTTGTACATACACTTTTTATTATCGAAAATAGAATTTCCGAGAAATATTTTCTTCCAGAATTAAGCTGTTTGTATTTTTGCATGAAAGCTCTGTTTCCCAACTTTAAAATAGATGAAAGGCTTGTTTTAGGCGATAATTTTACTAAATTTTTCAAATCAGTGCAAATAAAATTTTTGTCATTGCAGAGTTTGATATAATCCTTTCTTACTTGTACAAGATTGTTGTATTCTTTAGAAAAAGAGTTCAAAATCTGAGATTCTGTAAGGTCTTTTGCTGCATCTATCAAAGCAATTTCGGAAATTAGATCGTTTGTTACATCATTTTTTATTACTCCAGCCTCTTCTAGCTTGATGAGATAATACGCGATCTGACGCAAAATAATAAACATAATCTCTTGCATTGAGGAAATATCCGGAGAAATTGAGCAGGCCCCCCTTGATACGCAGTCATTATACTGGAAGCTGTTAGATGAATTATAAAACATATTACCCTCTTTTCTTTGCATAACTGATTATTTCATTAGATTCATACATGGAAATATTTTTTTCTTTGTCATTTAGAAACGGCACCTGATCTTTACCCCCTAATTTTAAAAGCATATCGCGATTTTTGAGATTTGAAATATCTTTTTTATCATATTTAATACCATTTATATCAAAAAATTCCATTACCTTACGGCAGTAAGGGCATGTTTCAAGTATGTATAAATCTAACATTATTTTCTCCTTTTTTTACATTATAAATCGTCATTTTTGTTATAAATTACCCTACTAGTTAATAAGTTATATTACACAATTGCATAAGAATCTTTTTTATACTAAACTTAACAATATGAAGAATATCTTATTTGTACTTGGAACGCGACCTGAAGTTATTAAACTTGCTCCTGTAATTCTAGAGCTAAAAAAAAATAGTACACAATATAATGTTACAGTTTGTAATACAGAACAACAAAAGGAACTGTCTAATCAAACACTTGCGTATTTTGGATTAAAAGCAGATATAAACCTAGATTGTATGATTCCAAACCAAACACTTACTGGAATTCAGATTAGAATTTTGGATGCCCTTGACAAAGTATTTAAAAACAATGAATTTGATGCAGTGATAGTTCAAGGGGATACAATGACAGTTTTGTGTGCAGCCCTTGCAAGCTTTTATCATAAAATTCCGCTCTATCATGTAGAAGCTGGATTACGTTCATACGATATATATGAGCCTTTTCCAGAAGAAGTTATGCGTCAGATGACATCGAGGGTTGCAGCTCTTAATTTTGCGCCGACTGAAAAAAACAGGCTCGCACTTTTAAAAGAAAATATACCGGATAATAAAATTTTTGTTGTTGGCAATACTGTAATTGATGCTTTATTCTGTTTATCTGACAAAACACTTGACAGCGCAAGAATTTATTTTGAAAATCATAATATAAAGGTTGATGATAAACTTGTTTTAGTTACTGTTCACAGACGTGAAAATCACGGAAAAAGAATTGACAAAATACTTGATGCTATTGAATTTCTTGCAAAAAAATATGTAGATCATACATTTGTGATTCCTGTTCATCCAAATCCTAATGTTAAAGACAAAATTCATACAAGATTACGTTTATATAAAAATGTAAAATTACTAAAACCACTTGATTATCCATATCTTGTTTATCTTATGAAAAATGCAAAATTGATTTTAACTGATTCTGGTGGTATTCAGGAAGAAGCACCATCATTTGGCTGCCCAACAATGGTTATGCGCTACGAAACAGAACGTCAAGAAGGAATTGACGCTGGAGTGTCTATTCTTGTAGGAGCTGATTATGAAAAAATAGTTGCTAATAGTGAAAATATATTGTCAAAAAATAGAAAAGAAACAAGGTTAAAAGCCCAAAATCCTTATGGTGACGGAAATTCCGCAAAGAAAATAAAAGCAATAATTAATAAATTTTTATTAAACAGTTAATATTAAAATAAATGTTATCGCCGAAAATAGTCTGCTACAGGGGAAAAGATCTGCTATGAGGTGCTAAAATAAGCAGACGATTTTATCTGTACTCAGTGCTAACAGCAATGTAAGTTCCAAATTTATTCACACAAGTTATATGAATATAAGCTAGCTGTGTAAGCATACCATATTATTTTATTAAAGCTTGAACTTCCTTAAATTTTGGATTTGTAGCCCCTTTTAGCCATTCAAAAAGAGCAATTTCAACGCAAGAAACTTTTACTCCGTTTGCAACCATTGCATCTATTCCTTGTTTAAATTCGTATTTTGCACGACTTGCACAGGCATCTTTGATTACATAAACCTCAAAACCAGCTTCAATAAGAGCTGAAGCAGTCTGATGAACACATATATGTGTTTCTATTCCAAAAATTATAATCTGCTGTTTTCTGTAAGAACGAATTTTATCAAGAAATCCATCCTCCAGTAGAGCATTAAAATACGTTTTTTCAACAATATCACTACCATCAGGCAATGCTTGCATAAGCTCTAATACAGTATGACCTAAACCTTTCGGATATTGTTCAGTCAATAAAACCGGAATATTTAACAAATTTGCTGCACTTGCAATTTTGACAGCATTCTTGACGATAATGTCTTTATTGAGTGCCGCAACTAACTTTTCTTGAATATCTATAATTAATACCAAACTGTTTTCTGCTGATAATGTATTCATCTTAACTCCTTTAAACTGATGTGTATTTAAAATCTCTTATAAAATCTTCAACTATTTTTTCCAACTCTTTTTTGCTGATTTTGGTGAGTTGCAATTGTATTTCTTTATTTTCAGGACTGTCTAAACCTTCATGAGTAATATAAATAACAATCTTTGCAAACCCTGGATAAACAATTCTCAATGTACTATCCTGATTTTTATTTTTCAGATGAAAAACGCATTGTTCCTTATCTGTATATTGATCAATCCTTGTTTTAAATAATTTTTCTTCCCAAGCCTTTTGTAATCTATAAAATACTGGAGTTATCACTTTTTCCATTTTTTTATTAAAAATTTGTCTAAATATTTTATAATTTTTATGCTCATTAATCCCGTCATCAAGCCAGTCATCCAGAGTTTCCTCTTTCTCTTCGCTACAGGAATATTGCGCATTTGTTGCAAGCGCATCTGATAATGCCTTAAGTGCTTTATCCTCCATTTCATCAAAATTTTTATGGGCAACAGTTGTAATGCCAGCACAAATATCAAAATGTTTTTCCGGGTAATTGTCCTTAATTTTATTTAAAACACAAACAGCACCATTAAATCCTGTATTAGGTAATAGTATATAAAATCTAGCACCGCGTCCAAGAGTTGCTACATCATCAGAGCGAATTGATGTAAAAACAGTCTGAGCAAATTTTTCAACTGAAAAAGAAGGTTTGCTGTCCTCACAAGGAGCTATTGCCATAAATGTTCCGTCATCAATCAAATTGTCATCTATCGTATTTTCTATAACTTGACGTGCAAAATTATAATTATAAAGACCGGTCAAGTCATCAATTACATTCAACTGTTCCAAAAGTCTGATATTACGACACATTAATTTTTTAACGGAATTTTGTCTGATATTACTTACTGTTCTAATAACAAGTTCAAAATCATCAGCATCGGCAGATATAAAATCCTTTATCCCGCAATCGTAAGCAGATAGAATAAAATCCGTGTCATATGCATTTACAAGAAGAATGACTGAAAGATTTTCGTTATCTGCAATAGAAGTTATAGTATTTAGAGTTGCGCTTTTTGATGAATTTTCATGAACAAGTATAATTTCTGCACTACAGCTTTTTAAAAACTTATGTACGCTTTCAAAATCTATAATTTCAAGCGAATCATTTTCTCTAAGAAAAATTAGTTTTTCTTTGAATTGGCTTATATAATTCTCATCGTCAGAAATTATAAGTATATTGTATTTTTTACTCATCAATTATACCTGTAAATGTTTTTTTATACAAAGAAAACTTCCGCCAGCTCCGAAAAGTATTGCCATTGAAAACATAACAGCAATAACAAAAGTCTGTGCATGCAAGGGAGCCGGAACCATGAAAAATTGATGCATATTATTTAATCCGTTTTGTACAAAATTCAATGGTACTAATGCAATTACAGCACCAGAAAATCCGTAAAATGCTCCCTGCATAATGAGCGGAAATCTTATATACCAGTTTGAAACTCCCATTAATCGCATAATTTCTATCTCATCTTTTCTTGATTGAATTACAAGCTGTATTGTATTGTTTATAATCGTAATCGTTAATATAGCCATTATTATTACAACAAAAATTGTAATTGTATTTACAATATGATTTAAAGCCTCAATTTTTTTTGCAAGATCTTGCGCATAACTCATATCTTCAACAGAACTTAACTGTTTTACATTTTTAAAAACTTGTTCGATATTTTCAGGCTTGTCAACTTTAACATGCAATGTATCAGGCAGAGGATTTTCGATATCAGGCAAATCCATTTCTCGTTTTAAATTAGCCCACGAAGACGCTTTTGGAATGACAGTTACATTTTCGACATGCTCAAACTCTTTTATTCTTGATTTTGTAACATTTACATCTGCATTTTCCTTAAGATAAACAGAAATTTCAAGAACATTGCCAAGTTCATGTGCAAAGGACGAAATAGATAGTGCAGAACGGAAAAAAGAACCAAAAATTGTAAGTATTGCAGCCATTGTCGTAATAATTACAATATTAACTATTCCAGTTCTATGAACGTCATGTATTGTTTCCTTTGTCAATCTGTATAAAATTCTAAGTTCACAAAGCCAATCTTTAGGAATGTGCTTTTTTACTTGTTTTTTTATTCTTGTTCTTGAACTATTCATATGTACCTGCTTGTATATCCCTAACAATTTCACCGTTATCAAGTGTAATAACTCTTTTTCTGAAGTAATCAACCATAGCATTATCATGGGTTGAAACAATAACCGTAATTCCGCGCTGGTTAATCTGATCCAGAATTTGCATGATTTCCATGGAATTCTTTGGATCAAGATTACCGGTAGGCTCGTCCGCTATCAATAGCGGAGGTCCATTTACAATAGCCCTCGCAATACCTACTCTCTGCTGTTCCCCTCCTGAAAGTTCGGACGGTGTTGCATTCATTTTATCATATAGACCTACAATTTTCAAAGCACCGGAAACTCTTGCATTAATCTCTCTTGAACTTATACCAAGAGTTCTTATAACGTAAGCAACATTATCATATACACTTTGGTTTTGAAGGAGTTTATAATCCTGAAAAACAATACCCATACATCTACGCAAATTCGGCACTTTATCATTTGACAGGTTTGCAATGTTTATACCACCAATTGTAACAGTACCGCTTGTCGGTCGTTCTTCATTATACAAAAGCTTCATTAATGTTGATTTACCAGCACCTGACGCTCCTACAATAAATACAAATTCCCCTGAAAGAATATCAAGATTTATATTTTTCAATGCGTAATTATCATTTTTGTATTTTTTTGTAACTGCTCTGAATTGAATCATAGTTTCCCTTTTTTAAATATATTACTTTACAAGCTTGTATTTATCCAAATACCGCTTGATACTTATAGTAAGCTTTTCTGCACTTAATCCGTAATAGTCCAGAAGATAATCCCATTTGCCGCTCTGTCCAAAAGTATCATTTATACCTATTCTGTGAACAGGGACTGGGTAATATTCGGCAAGTAGTTCACATACAGTACTTCCAAGTCCGCCTATTATAGAATGATTTTCAACAGTTATAGCAAACTTTGTTTTTTTTATATTCTCAATGATTGTTGCACCATCAAGGGGTTTTACAACCGGAACATGAATAACCTGAACAGAATACCCTTGTTTTTCAAGTTCAGCACACGCTAAAAGAACTTCTGCTAAAGTTTCACCGTTAGTTATAACAGAAACGTCGACTCCTTCCCGTAAAACAACAGCTTTACAAAAATCAAACTCATAACTTTCATCAAAAATGTCACAGACATTAGTCCTTGGGATTCTTATATACATAGGGCCATAATTTTCTGCGGCGAATTTTATAATCTGTTCGCATTCTCGGCAATCAGCCGGTACAAGCACTGACATATTCGGAATTCCACGCATTAAAGAAATATCCTCAAGTGCTTGATGACTTGCGCCGTCTTCTCCTACAGTAATTCCGCCATGAGTTCCTATAATTTTTACATTAAATTCCGGATAGCAAACGGTATTTCTTATTTGGTCGTAAGTTCTGCCGGTTGCGAACATAGCAAAACTTGCTGCAAAGGGGACTTTTCCGACAGAAGCAAGCCCGGCAGCTGTCGCTATCATATCTTGTTCTGCAATGCCACAATTAAAAAACCTGTTAGGGAACTCTTTTGCAAATATTTGAGTTTGTGTTGAGCATGACAAGTCAGCATCTAAAACCACTATATCTGGATTAGTTTTGCCTAATTGCGCAAGAGTTTTACCAAAAATTGATCTTATTGATTTTCTGTTATTTTTATCAATTAACATTTTATAAAATCCCGTTCGTATTAATACATCAATATTATAGCATAAAAATTTTTTAAGTAATTGTAAAATTATTTATAATATATTGTTAAGAATTATTAAAAATTTTCCAAATTTTAGCAATTTTATATCTTGAGGGATATTTAAACAGTAGAATGAAAATATGGAAGATATTTTATCGAAAGGAAGAAATTCAATGATTCAAGCTCCAAATTTATTAAATCCTTACATGCAGCCCCAAATGCAGCCATATGTGCCGCAATATACGCAGACTGCTGTACCTGCTCCTAACTACAATGCTGTAAAGATTGATGTCCACAATCCTTCAGTAAGTGCACCAGGTGTTGGTCAAGTTGCAATGAATGTTCCTCAGTATGCTCAACCGACAATGCCTTATTACACGTATCCACAGGCTCAATTATACAGTTATCCACAGGCTCAGAATCAGCCTTACTACTTGCCCCCTCAACAGGCAGTAGTATGTCAACCACTGCCTGAACCAATGCCTGGACTGCAGCCGCAGACACCTGCCCAACAAATTGCAGAATCAACAATGCAGCCGGCACCGCAACAGGTTATACAACAAAATTATAATACTCCGGCTCCTATGATTACACAACCTGTCCAAATTCCTGCAGAACAACAGGCACCACAGACTCCTAAGGTTGAAATTGAACAACCTGTTCCTATGACGCCGCAAGTCGACTTGAATTCTTTTATCGCAAAACTTGCAAACCCGGACTTTGAGGTTCAAGCAAATGCCATGGAAGAAATAGCAAATATGGTTAAAGATGACCCACAAAAAGCAACAGAATTATTGGATGAAAAAGTTATTAATGCTTTGAATACAATAATCAATGCTGACTCAAGCAAACTGGCAGGCCCTACACAAGATCAGATTGCAGTTAGACAAAAGCTTATGAAAGGGGAACAACTTTCGGATGCAGATAAAAAATTAGCTACTACAATTACACCAATGGAACAGTGTGAAAGAAATAAAAGCTATGCGATGTTTACATCATCAATAATGCAAAAACTGTATGGTGACGAAGTTGCGAAATTAACAGGCTCTAATGTTCCACTTACAGAACTTCCTGGGGCTGTTGCTATTGTTGAACAACTGAAGAATAATCCGAACCCCATGGTTAGAACATCCGCTATAGAAGCATTAAGCTATATTCAGCAGCCGGCTTACAAACAAGACCTGACAACATTGTTCACTATTGCTAAGAATGATCATGACAAAAATGTTCAGGATGCAGCACAGACAGCACTTACAAAATTAGAACAAATGCCTGCTGAGCAAGGATCTCAGAATACAACAAAACCTCAGTATGAATTAAAACCACAACAGCAAAAAGTAGCACAAGCAGCTTAATTTAATAATTTCTTTCTTTATATATAAAAGTCCCTTGAATATCAAGGGACTTTTTAAATCTTTTGTTTTTCATTATAATACGCGGGAACAGGAGCTGTATTTATGTAATCTGCATGCTCAGATATCTGTTTGCACCATTCATAAATAATTTCCTCTTCACTTAATTTATAAGAAATTGGTTTGCCAACATGCAAATGGACTTCACGTCTGGTAAAAGGTTTTAATTTAGGATAACCTGTAAATCCAGCGATTGCAACGGGAACAATATCAGCCTTAGCATTTTTTGCAATTACAACAAAACCTTTTTTCAAATCTCCGAGTTCAGAGCCATATGGTCTTATCCCACCCTGTGGGAAAACACCTAAAGACCAGCTTGTAGACAAAATGTCTTTAACTGTTTTAAAAGTTGCAATCTCTGGTTTTGTCCTATCTACCGCAAATGCTCCTAATCTTTTTACAAGCCATTCAAATTTATCTCCTTTTTGGAACAATTCTTTTTTGGCCATATAAGCTATCGGACGCCCACAGGCCATAGTAACCATCGGAGGGTCAAAATGCGAGACATGGTTTGCTGTATAAATAAATTTTCCGCTTTTAGCTTTGGTAGGCAAATTTTCCCTCCCTGTAATCGTATAATTATAAAATATCTTCATAAACGGAATTACAACAACGTATAAAAATGTCATATAAAACATTGTTCTGAAAATATTATATTCTTGCGGATATCTTCTGTTATAATTTCGTTCTTTTTTCATTACTATTCTTAAACTCCTAAACACTTTCCTTTTTCTGTTCATATTTGAACCCTGTTAATTCTTGTATAGCTTCAATCCACTTATTAAAAACGACATTCGGATCTTTATCATAAGGTATAGGTTTTCCTATTTTCACAATAACTTTTCCTGAGAAAGGCAAATGAGTAGCCTTTTCGGTTCCTACAATTCCTACAGGTAAAACCGCACATTTTGTAATTTTTGCGAGTTTTGCAAAACCTTCAGTCACACCTGTAATTGTACCAGGCACACCTCTTGTTCCCTGTGGAAAAATTCCGAATACCCAGCTGCTTTTTTTTATTTCCATGACTGTTTTAATTGTAGAAGGGCCAAGGCTTTCTCTGTTTACCGCAAATGTACCAAGCCAGTCAATCCACCATCTAATAAAGGGGATATCAAACAATTCTTTTTTAGCCATAAAAGAAATACGTCTGGGAAGAACTGCAGCAACCATTGGAGGATCAAGAGTTGAAAGATGATTAGGGCAGACAATATATGCATTGTCTTTCGGAACATTTTCAAGTCCCTCAACCTCAAGCCGGTAAACAACTTTTAACCTTATCATATAAAATATTTTACAGATAATAAACTGAAATAATGTTCGCCATACATTGTATTCTTTTGCTGTTCTTCTTGTATAGTTTTTATCTTTATCCCAAAACATTTACTTACAATATCCTCTACAAATAGCTGCATACAGTTTTTCTTTAATTATAGCTTTAATAAAATAATAAGACAAGTAGTAAAAGTTTAAACTTAATGCGTTGGCATTAAAACAAAAATTTTTGTCATCACAAACATGGTTGAAGAGTTATTGTGCTGCTAAAGTAAATTCAGCATGGTTTAAACAGTTACAAGCTATGCTACTTACTTTTATATTTAAACTCAAAAGATATTAGATTATCTAAGAAAATCCTTCCAGTAAGTTTTACCTTTTTCCGTTGGATGAGTATCACTTATTGCATAATATGCACAGGCATAACCAGCAGATACTGTATCACCTGTATAGTTGCAGTATTCTTCACCACTAACAAAACCATTATTGGTAAGATTGGTATTCGCTGGATTATTTTTGTGTTCCTGCCCCATTGGAATAATTCTGCCATCTACAGTAAACAAAAATACAAATACATCATATCCGTATCTGTTTGGTTTTTTTTGCCCATTTATATCTACGCATATAGCAGGTCCGTTTTCACTTCCGCTTTCTACCTTGTCATTAAATGAAAAAATTCTTCCTATATTATCAATATAATATCCGGAAACATCACATACAAGTCTGCTGTAGTTTTCCTTTTTATTTGGTGAATAAATAGTATATCCTGGAATTTCATTTTTATTAGCATGGTTAGCATCTAAATATTTTTGTCCTCCCTGAAAGTATTTCATAAATGTATCCACTGAAGAGTAATAGCTTCGTAGCGATTGTTCCGGAAAAGAAACTCCTTCATTATTATAAAACATCATAGACGCCTGATTTAATTCAGAGTAAGTTTTTTTTAGAGCGACTTCAAGTTCTTTTTTGTTGGTTTTATTAATCAGCGCAGGCAAAGTCAATGCAGCAACAACTCCGATAATTCCGAGTGTGATTAAAACTTCCGCTAAAGTAAAAGCCACTTTTC